>CAVRNM010000063.1:0-6588 GCA_963722225.1 uncultured Verrucomicrobiae bacterium | reverse complement strand
GTGTTATGTTAGCCGCTAAAACTAGACTACGTATTGCTCGCCTGGTCAAAGGAAATGATCTTCGAGCGCAACATGCGGAATTCAGGGTTTGTGAAGGTAGTCGTAAGGCTGCCGGCGGATCTGCTCGAAATGCGCGTTGATCCACGCGATGACCTCGCCAATACCCTCTTCAAGGGATACAGTGTCCTGCCAGCCCAACGTCCGGCGCGCTTTGGTGCTGTCGAGCAAATAGGCGGCGTCTTTCCCGGGGCGGTCGTCGGAAACCTCGACCACGGTGGAGAATTCGGCCGCCATCATCCGGCAAATCATCCCCACGAGTTCGCGGATGGAGAGGACGCGGGCGGTCGAGAGATGGTAGACTTCGCCGAGGGGCGCCTGGCGTGCCACGGCGAGGGTGGCCGCGGCCACGTCGCGAATGTGGATGAACGACCGCACGGACTGCCCGCCGCCGTGCAGGCTGAGCTTGCGGCCGAGTTTGATGAAAAGAATCGTGCGGGGAATGATGCGGTAGAGCTGCTGGCCCGGACCGTAAACGTTGGCGGAACGGGTCCATGTCACCGGGAACCGATACTGTTGGAAAAACGTGCGCAGGTGCAGATCGCAGGCCGCCCGGGAGGCCGCATAAGGCGTGCTGGGATTGAACGGAGCGGTTTCGTCGATCAGCCCGCTGGTGTTGCCGTAGACCTCGGGCGTTCCCACATGGACATATTTCTGCAACCATCCGGCGCGGCGAAGACGGTCGTGGAATAGCACGTTGGCGACGACGTTGGTCTGGTACCAGTCCCCGGGGTGCGCCCAACTCTGTGCCACCATGCCTTGCGCAGCGAAATTAACCACCCACGCGGGCTGGAAGACGTCGAGGGCCGCCATAAGCCGGTCGAGGTCGCGATTAAGGTCGCCCTGGAAGAAACGAAAATGCTCCTGTTGTTCCGTCTCGATCCAGCGGTAGGGCAGGAAGCAGGGGGCGGGTTCCTCGGAACGACTGATACCGAGCACCTCAAGCCCCTGTTCCAGGCAATGGCGCACGAAGCTGGCACCGGAAAACGAATTGCTCCCGATGATGGCGATTCTTTTGTTCATAGGAACAATCGCGGCGATGCAGGTTGGCGCGGAGGGAATCAACTCGCCAGAAGATCGACCGGGCGCGGGCGCAAACTCGATGGGTTGGTCCCGACACCGGCGGTTTGTTCCACCCGATGCCCAGCAAGCCACTGGGTGACCATGTGCCCCGCCATCATGTGGAGATCCTCGGCCACTTGCATGTCATCGACGGGGAAATGAATCGGGTGGTCCGCAAGTGCGAGAGATCTGCCCCCCGCGAATCCGAGGAATGCGAAACTCGTCACTCCCAACTGCCGCGCTTGGACCAACGCCTTGACGATGTTGGGCGAATTGCCGCTGCCCGAGAAAACGATCAAGACATCGCCACGGGTGGCCAGAACCGTGAGTTGTTGGGCGAAGATGTCTTCGTAGGCGACATCGTTCGCCAGGCAGGTCAAAATCGAAGTGTTGGCCGTCAGAGCCGTGGCGCGAAGTCCGTGTCCGGCGGGCTTATCGATGCCAAAGAGCAGATCGTTCGCCAGATGGATCGCGTTGGCGGCACTTCCGCCGTTGCCACACAGAAACACCTGGCGGTGGTCGCGCCAACACTGCTGAAGTGTCTCGGCCAAAAGGGTGACACCAATCCAATCCTGCTCGAGCAGCGCCGCGATCAGAACCTTTCGATACGAAGTGATGAATTCAGATGCCATGACGTGAATCGATTGTCCGGGTACAATGACAATCCCTGCACCGATGGTTCTCACACGGGCGGGATGCTCGACGACTGCGCGTCGAGAAAACGATCAGACCAGCTGCAATGCGCGGAGCAGAGGAGGTGAGAGCAGGCATCTGCAGTCGCGAGATGCAATATCCAAGCCAAGATCGATGATGCTGGAGCAGGTTGTTTATTAACAACAACTAACAATCGTTTCAGCGCCTTTGAATTCGAGTCCTATCCGGATCGACCGAGCCGGGCAACTGACGGACGGCAGATTTTGCCGGCAATCTCCCTCCCGGGACGCTCACCGGCCCGTCGCCTACCGCGTCAGGCGTTCTTGAGGTGCCAGGATCAACTCCCGGCTATCGCAGGCGCGTTCATCTGGACTCGCACCGGTGGACCCACGCGGCGCGATATCCTGTCTCGAAATGATGGGTGAAACTCGGTCCATCGCACAGCGGACTGCATCGCATGCGCTCGCGCAAACCCTGGCGATTCGCAGCCAGGCGCGGCAGATCGCTCGTTAGGTTCGCACAAATCGCCGCGTACTCGTCAGGAGTGGCCGCGATCCATTCCGGAGCGGCAAGATGAGTCAGAAGGCTTGCGCCGACTCGGGACACGTGCGCTCGGCCGGCCAGCGTGACGACCGGCACACCCATCCACAGTGATTCGCAGGAGGCGGTCGTGCCGTTGTACGGGAACGTGTCGAGGGCAATGTCGACTTTCCGATAGAGTTCCAGATGGTCCGCGACCGACAGCCGGTCGCCGTTCAATTCGATCCGGTCCGGGGCAATTTCGTGCCGGCCAAACGCGGCGTGAATCTGCCCCGCGGTTTCGGGATCGGTCAGACCGCGGGACTTCAGAAACAGCCGCGAGTTGGGAATCCCCCGCAGCAACCGGGCCCAGAGTTCGATTGCCTGCGGTGTCACCTTGGCGAAGTTGTTAAAACATCCAAACGTGATATGGCCGGAGGCAAGCGCCGGCAGCGGCGCGACCGGCGGACTGGCGGAAGGAGGCAGGTAGCAGGAAAAGGGACCCGGCAGGCGAATGAGTCGCTCGCTGTACCAGGCCTCCGTCTGTCCGACGGGATCGCTGATGGAATCGGTGATGCGGTAGTCGATCGCCGTGAGTCCGGTGGTGTTAGGATACCCGAGCCAGGTAGCCTGGACTGGCGCGGGTTTGCGCGCGAAAACCAGCAACCGGTTGCGGGCGGTGTGACCGGCGAGATCAACGAGAATATCGATGCGGTCCTGGCGGATCAGCGTTGCCACTTGCTCGTCGGAAAGCTGCGCGATGTCCCGCCACTGCGTTGTTTGCGCGCGCAGGCGTTCGGTGACCTGGTCGCCGGCTAACGCATCCGAATAGGCGAAGATCTCGAACTGCGCCCGATCATGCGCGATCAGCACCGGTTCGAGAAAGAATGCGACCGCGTGACTGACCAGGTCGGGTGACACGTATCCGATCCGCAGCCGGCGCGCCGGGCTGAGATCGTTCCGGTGCGGCCGCCAGCCGGCTCGCAGCGGCTCAGAGTAAAGTTCCGCCCACCGCCGGTGCTCGGCCCAGAGTTCCTCCGGGGACTTGTCAGGCACGAAGTTAAAGGCATACAGCAAATTGCTGTGGATGGCGGCATTGGGGTTGCCTTCGAGCGAGGCCTGATAATGCGCGATGGCCTCGGTTTGCCGGCCCTGCGCCCTGAGTGCGCGCGCCAGATTGTTGTGGGCGGACGGATAGCCGGGCCGCAGGCGAAGCGCTTCGGTCAAGTGGCGTTTAGCGTCGGTGATCAGACCCTGGGAAAGCAGCGCATGGCCGAGGATGTTGTGCGCCTCGGGGTTGGCGGGCTGAAGCAGGATGGCCCGCTGAAAACAATCGCTGGCCTCCGGAAAAGCCTTCATTTCGAGGCAGGCGACGCCGAGATTGAGCCAGACGACGGCGTTGTCCGGGGCCAGCCGGGCTGCCTCGCGCAAACTGGCGGCGGCCTCAACGAAGCGTCCGAGGCTCTTCAAGACGTTGCCCAGTTGGTGGTGGGCTTCGGCGAGCGTGGGCTGCAACTTCACAGCGGTGCGGAATTCCCTGATCGCGTCGTCGGTCCGGCCGAGTCCGCGGAGTGACAGACCGCGCTGCAGTGATTGGAGCGGTGGCGGCGGCTGGGGTCTTCGAGGCGGACTCATGCAGGCTGCTAGTCCGCTTGTTTATTGCACCAGTCAACCCAGCACGCGCGCAGCGCGGCGCCAAAACGCGCTGCCTGGCCGGCATGATCGAGCAAGGGCGACCGCTTCATGTCGTCGCGGAGTCCGGTACGCAGATCCCCCAGGCGCACGGGGTCGGAAGCGAGTTCGGCGGCGATGCGGACATAGCCGGCCTCGTCTTGGGCGATCCATTCGGGATGCGCGGCCGCGGTCAACAGGCTGGCGCCGACCCTCGCCGCGTGGCGGTTTCCGCGCAGGGTCACGACCGGCACGCCCATCCACAAGGCTTCGCACGTGGTGGTCGTCCCATGGTAGGGAAACGTATCGAGAGCGACGTCGACCCGCCGGTAGATCTCAAGGTGATCCTTCGTCTCGCTCGCCCGTTCGACCAGGATGACGCGTTCGACCGGCAGACCCACGGCCCGAAATCTTTGGCGAAAGGAATCTTGGATCGCCGCATCCCTCCCCGGAAAGAACCCTTTGATCAGCAGACGGGAACCGGGGGCGGCCCGGAGTACCCCCGCCCAGAGGCGCAACGTGGTGTCATTGATTTTCGTGATGTTGTTGAACGAGCCAAACGTTGCGGGCGCTCCATTCGCGGAAGGTGGTGAACCTGGCTCAGGCGCACCCGCGGGCGGCAGGAACGCCCAGGCGGTCGGGGCATAACGGACGAGCCGTTCAGTAGCGAAGCGGTCGGCCTCGTCCACCGGGTCGGCGAGCGCGTCGGTAAACCGATAATCCATCGCCGGCAGCCCGGTGGTGTCCGGGTAACCCGAGATAGGTGATTTGCACCGGCGCCAGCCGGCGGGCGTAAAGCGGCAGGCGGCTGGCCATGCCCGTATGACCTGCCAAGTCGATCAGGATGTCGGGCTGATCGGAGCGAATCGTTTGTTCGACCAGCGCATCCGCCTGGCCGATGAAATTGCGCCAGACCTCGCCCAGCGCGCGCAGCCGGGCGGAAACCGCGTCCTCACGAATGTGATCCAAGTAGAGCAGCAATTGGAAGCGTGTCCGGTCGAGGTGCTGGAGCAGCGGTTCCAGAAAATACGCGCAGGAATGCATGCGCAGGTCGGGCGAAAGGATCGCGACGCGCAAGCGGCGTCCGGGGTCACGGGTATTAGGGAGAACCGGAGCCGGGTAGTTGCCCACGGCCCGGCCGTACGCCAGGTGTTCGGCAAAGATCTGCTCGCGAGAGAAACGGTCGACGTATTGCAGCGCAAACAGCCGGCAGCTGCGCGCCGGGTGGTATTTCGGCTCCTTCGCGAGAAAGCGCGTGTATTCAGCGATGGCCTCCGCCAGGCGATTGCATTGTCGCAACGCCTGGGCGCGCCCGAAGCGCGCGAGGGCGAATCCCGGATCGGCGGCCAGCGCCTCCTCCTGACAGCGCAGCGCAAGTTCGTTTTGCCCGGTCAGCGTCAGGGTTTGTCCGTAATTATACCAGCCGGCTGCATAGCGTGGTTTCAGGCGGACCACCCGCTTATGGCATTCAACCGCCTCCGCCAGACGATCCTGGAGCTTCAGGACGTAGGCAAGGTCGTCCCAAGCCTCGACAAAATCGGGCTTCTTCAACACGGCTTCGCGCAGCTGCTGCTCGGCGTCCCCCAGTCGCCCGGCGGCAAGCAATGCCGTTCCCAGGCGCGTTCTGCAAACCGCCGATTGGGGGTCGATTTCAAGCGCGCGGTTGAACAGATCGATTGCCTCTTTGATGCGATTCTGATCATAGGTCACCGCACCCAGGAGATGCAGCGCGTCGAAATCCTTCGGCGCCGCCGCCAGGACCTGCCGGAAGAGCGTTTCCGCCTCCGCCAGTCGGCCGGCGCGGTGATGTTCAATCGCGTGGTCGAGCAACTGGGAGAGCTTTTTTGGCGACATGGCCAATGAACACTTGTGAGCCGTTCCTAACGGCCAGATCGATTCAGACCGTACCACTCCCGGATGGCCGCGGCAATGACGGTCCCGACCGTTTCGTTCTGATTGAAATGATGGTAGATCCGGCTCCGGTCGGCTGCGCCCAGCGCGAGCGCTTCCTCGCAGGCCAAGGCCAGCTGTGAAAGATCTCCATGGGGGTATCGCAAGATCAAGCGTTGGCGGTGCAGTTCCTCCAGCCGGCCACCTTCTTTCGAATCCTCGCAGACCGGAACCATCCCGAGACAGCCGGACCAAAACGGCCGGTCAGTGTGGGAAAAACGCATGCCTGGTGTGGCGAACATCCGGCCCTCGGGGCAGACACTCACCTTGTGTCGGGCCAGCTGATGATGAGCCGACACGGCGACCGAATGGTCATGGATCGCAACCATGCGGTCCTTGAATTTCGCCTCCAGAAACTCGATCTGGCGCCGGCGGTGCGCGGTAAAACCCAGCTTTGAGCCGAGGAAGAGGACCTTGGCTTCGGGGGTTTCGTTGAAGGGAACGGAGAAAGGCACCAGATTGGCAACCCAGCTCCGGCGAATCGTCAGGCACCTGGCCGACAGGGCCGCTCGTCCGGCGGGCGCCAGCGGCGACTCGTCATGGATCAGCACGTCCAGATGCGGCGCCAAGTCGTTGAAGCAGCTCAGATTGCGGCTTGCTTCATCGAACGCATAGTAGAAGAGGTGCATCCGCTGGCGCGCCAGCAGCGCCAAGGTGCGTCCGGCGACGCCGACA
>CAVRNM010000062.1:0-12095 GCA_963722225.1 uncultured Verrucomicrobiae bacterium | reverse complement strand
GCGAATCAGTCCGGCGTCGGTCAACGGGCGTGTCAAAGTCGTAGGTCATGCGAAAGGTGCGAGCGTAACCACAGAATGGTGCAGTTGAACAAGGATTTCTTCCGGTTCGGCCGCATGTTTCCGTCTGTGCCGGGTGCTGCGACCAACACGCAGGGGCGCCGCCGCAGCAAGCGGTCGGCCGGCGGACCGCCGGGACGGAGTTTCCCAACCCAACGACACACCGCGTGCAATCCTGACCCGCCCCGCTCGCGCCCGGGAAAATCAACCTCCGGCGGGGGCGTGACTTAGCGCAGCCACCGGCGCGGCACCGGGTTGGCTAGGAAGGGGTCCATCCAACGTTTTATCACATCAACCGTTCATCAGGAGGAAATACCAACATGCGTAGTCTAATCCGCTACACCAGTCCGCGCAGCACCAGCCTGCTGCCTTCGTTCGACTTTATGGGCCGCAACCCATGGTCGGGCATTGAAAGTGAAATCGACCGCCTGTTCGACACCGCACTGTCGGGGCTCGTCGCCCCGGTGTTCGACAATCACTTCCCGGTCGATGTCTACGAAGACAAGGGAAACACCTATGTCCGCGCCGAGCTGCCGGGCGTGAGCCGGGATGACATCACGGTCGAGATGGTCGACGGGTTTCTGACCATCAACGCCAGTCGGAAGAGCCTGGAGGGCCGGGGCGGGGAGTCCTTCTCGTTCTCCCGCTCGGTCAGCGTTCCGGCGAACGTGCAATCGGACAAGGTCGGCGCGGCCTATGAGAACGGTGTTCTCACCGTGACGCTGCCGAAGCAAGAGGAAGCCAGGCCCAAGAAAATCCCGGTGACGGTGAAATGACTCACGCTCAACCGAGGAAACTGATTACGATCTTTCAACCAGGAGGTTTGCCATGTCACTGATTCAAAATCTTGTTCCCGCGTTCACTCGTTCGCCGGCTCGCCGCAACGAGAGCCAGGGCGCCAGCAACGAACCCACGGTGAGACCCCTTTACGAGGTGAAAGAGACTGTAGAGGCCTGGGGCCTGCAGGTCCACCTGCCGGGCGTCGCCAAGGAGGGTCTCGAATTCACCGCCGAGGAAGGCCAGATTGCCATCCGGGGCCGCCGCGATTGGAAGGCGCCAGCCGGCTGGACGGCCCTCTATCGTGAGTCGACCGATGCACCCTTCGAGCTCGTGCTGCAGCACGACAATTGCCTCGATGTGGAGAAGATCCACGCCGAACTCAAGGATGGCGTGCTGCGCGTCTCGCTGCCGAAGGCCGAAGCGGTCAAACCGCGGAAGATTTCCGTCAGCTGAGGCGGATATGCGTCGTAAGAAGGTCGCTTGCGACTGATGATCGCTCGCAGGCGAGCTTCCTACACCGGCACATCGGTCGGTCGCCGGAGAATCGGTAGTACTTGCAGGGATCCAACGAATCGCGCCGGCTGGGTCCGCTCCGCTGATCTGGCGGCGGGCATGCCGCCGGTCAGTGGAAACCGAGCAACTCGATCTCGAACACGAGCGACGCTTTCGGTGGAATCACCGGGGGGCGGCCGGCCGCGCCATAGGCCAGCCACCAGGGAATGATGACCGTGCGCTTCTCGCCGAGCTTCATCTCCTGGATCATCAGGTCCCATCCGGGAATCACGCGGCCGACACCGGTCATGAACGTGAACGGCTCGTGCCGGTCATAGCTGCTGTCGAACTTCTTCCCGTTAAGCAGGAGGCGGCCCTCGTAGTTGACCGTCACCTCCTGGCCGGACCGCGGCGTCGCGTCCCCGGCGCCGGGCGTGCGGATCAGATAGCGCAAACCCGACGGGCGGGCCGTGGCCGTATTGTATTTTTCCGCGATGGCCGCGCTCTCCTCGGTGCTGAGCTGGGGCGTCTGCGGCGTGTCCATCGCTTCGCGCATGTACTTGTTCGCCGGCTCGCCGGGTTTCTCCCGGCTTAAAATCCCAGATCGCGCGACAAACGCGATGGCGGCTAGAAACAGAATCAGGGCGCCGAAGACATAAGGGCTGCGCATTGCTTCAGGATAAGCCGTCAGCCGACGCAAACAAATCCGAAATGCAAGTGCCTCGGACCTATTGGCGGCTCAGCCGGGATGAGGCTATTGCCGGCAATTCTCCTCGTGCGCGCGAACCGATTGGTGTGCGGGTGTAGGAAGCCCGCTGGCGGGCGATCCTCGGTCGCAAGCGATCTTCCTACTGCTTGATCCCGACTCAGTTTACAAGCCGAGCCGGCGCCGAACCTCGGCGAGGGTCAATCCGTCGATGCGCACGACTTTCTGCCGCGATTTGTCGCCGCGCACAAGGACCACCGCCCGCCGCGGCAGACCGAGCTGGCCGGCGAGAAACTCCGCGAGCGCGGCATTCGCGCGCCCGTCAAGCGCGGGCGCATGGACCTTGATCTTGAGCGCCCCGCCCAGCCAGCCGGCCACCTCATCCCGCGGCGCCTTCGGGATGACCTTGAGTTCGAGCGTGCAGGCGAGGCCCCGCCCTTGACCGGGCTGAGATCTTGGATCGGTCAAAGGAGTACACGCTGGTCCAGTCCAGCGTCGGTGCCTCGCCTATTGTCCGCTCCGCGGACAGAACAACAACTAAGATGCGATCCGGGCCCTGCCAAAGAGCGTCGTGGAGCAGATACTGGATCAGGGTAAAATGAGTTCACGGCTTGGGTACTCTCGTGCCCATGGCTCAAGTTTTGGCGCCGCCAGAACCTAGCGCTTCGGCGAGCGCGGCGATGATCTCCTCTACCGGCTCGCTCCCGATCGAAAGGCGCAAGAGTTCCGGGTCGATGCCGCTGGCGGCCAGCTCGGCGCGGCCGGCGGTGGTCTTCACCAGATCGTAGTGCGCGATGTAGATGAACGGGGAGATGAGCGAGTTCTTCATGCCGAAGCTCGGCCCTTTCGGCAGGCGCACCGCGTCGTAGAACGGCGCGAGCGGCGTGTTCAGGGTGAAGCTCAGCATTCCCCCGACGGCGGAGGGGGCGCAGGCGATCTTCAGATAGTTCGTGCGCGAGTCCGGTGACAGCGGCCAGTACACCCGCTTGACCTTCGGATGCGATTCCAGCCAGGCGACCACCCGCGGCGTGGCGACGTTCAGCCGCGCCATGAAACCTTCATAATCGCCTATTTCGGCGGCCAGCCGGGAGAGATCGCGTGGATACACGGGCTCCAGGTGCCGGGCGACGCGCCGGCGGAGCGCGTCGGCATCGGGCCCGGCTGGATTCACGGCGACGAGACCCGAGAGGATGTCGCCCTCGCTGGCGGCAAATTTCGTCAGACTGTTCACCACGAGATCGGCGTGGGCCAGCACGTCCACGCAGAAAAGCGAGGCGATGCTCGGATCGAGGATCAGTTTCGCTCCATGACGCCTGACCAGCGCGGCGAGCGCCGGCACATCGGGGGTCTGGATCAAGGGGTTGGTCGGGGTCTCGGCGAAGACTCCGGCGATCTGGCGGCCTTTTTCTGCAAAGAGCCGTTCAAGCGCGGCGAGGTCGGTGACGTCGGGCAGGTAAACATAATCCCGCGCCGCATCGGGCGTGAAACGTTTGAGAAGGGCGATGGTATCGCGGTAGAGCCATCCCAGCTGGACCCAGATGGTGCGACCCCGGGCCGCCTGCAGCTCGCTCACCGCCCGAAACGCCGCGTAGATGGCGTTCATTCCGCTGCAGGCGGGGAAGAGATCGGCGGCGCTCGTCGCCGGCAAAGCCTGGTGCAGCACGCGCTTGATCTCGACGATGGCATCGCCCGCGAACAGCGGCTCGGTGGCTGCGGCGGGCAAGACTCCGAGCCGCACCAGTGCGTCCTCGGCTTCACGCGAGCTGAGGAACATTCCGGTGTGCTGGAGCAGGGTTTTCGCTTCGCCGGCGAGGTCGGGATTTTCCGGGTGAGTGACGCCGTGCAGCCCATGGTCCGCCAACAGCAGAATCTGCGCTCCCCGTCCCGCGGGAACCACCGTCAAGTGCGCCGCCAGTCCGGCGGCGCTGCGGGCGGAGGCGGTGAGCCAGAGGGCCCGGCCGGCGAGGCCGTGCAAGTGCGCCAGATGGTCGGTGAGCTGGCGCAGACAGGGGTGCAGCACGAACCGCGGGTACCCCGAGGCGATATGCTGGACCACCGCCGGGTCCTTCTCCTCGTAGCCGATCATATCCCGCATCGTGGGCAGGCTGACCGACACGGCGTGCAGGCAATCCGGGATCCGGCGTCCGAGGGGAAGAGGAGAGAAGGCGGGCATGCAGGTGGCGTGGTGTGGTGCGGGATAGCGTGAATCAACCATCCCGATTTCGCGAAAACTAAATGCGTTGCGCCGTCGTGCAATCCGGCATTGCAGTCAGGATCCAGATTGCCCATAGGAATCCCGCGATCCCTGCGGGATTCCTGCATGAAACTCGTTTCCTGGAACGTCAACGGCGTCCGCTCGGCCTTGAAGAAGGGCCTGCTCGAATTCATGACGGCGGCCAGGGCCGACGTGTTTTGCCTGCAGGAAATCAAATGCCATGAGGGCGACGTTCAGCATATTGCCTGGCCCAAGGGTTACGAGGCCGTGTGGAACCCGGCTCAGAAGAAGGGTTACGCCGGGACGGCGATGCTTTTCCGCACCAAGCCGTTCAACGTGATGTTGGGTGTTGGCGTGAAGGAGCACGACACGGAAGGCCGGGTCATCACGGCGGAGTTTCCCGGCTGGTGGCTGGTCAACGTCTACACCCCGAACTCGCAGCGCGGTCTGACGCGATTGGATTATCGCGTGGCGTCCTGGGATGGAGCCTTCCTGAAATATCTGAAAAAACTTGAGCAGAAGAAACCCGTGGTATTCTGCGGCGACCTCAATGTGGCCCATGCCGAGATCGACCTGACCAACCCCAAGACCAATCGCCGCAATGCCGGGTTCACCGACGAGGAACGGAACAATTTCAGCGAATTGCTGGCGGCCGGGTATCTCGACACCTTCCGGGAGTTTGAAAAAGGGCCCGGACATTACACCTGGTGGAGCCAGATGATGAACTGCCGGGCGCGCAACATCGGGTGGCGCGTCGACTATTTCGTCATTTCCGCCGCGCTGCGCCCGCGACTGAAACGCGCCTGGATCTCGCCCGACATCAAGGGCAGCGACCACTGCCCGGTGGGAATTGAGATCGAATAGGGCGGAGGCCCGCCTACGGTTTCATCTCGTCATACAGGCTGTCCGAAAGAACCTTGCGGAGCTTGGCGAGGCCCGTGAGCCACTCCTGATATTCGGCGGTTTCAGTGACCTTCTTCTCGTCGTTGGCGAAGGTGATCAAGTCGGGATACTCGATCGACACGACAAACGTGCCCGCATTTGAACCGGCGAAACGCGCCCGCCAGACGCGGAGGACAGCCGCGCCGCCCAGTTTCTTGATGAGGGTCTGGCCGCGACCCAATTCCTGGAGATAGGCATCAGCGTTGTCCGATTGAACGGTGACGACCCGGAGAACAGTCGCCCGGGCGTCCAATGCGAAGATCGAGGACACGAGCAGCAATGCCGCGAAGGCGATGACTTTGGATTTCATGGGAGGTATTCTTGTGATTTCGGGAGTTGTTAGGGAGGCCGGCCGGCGCTACCGGCCGCAAGGCTGAGACTCTAGCACAAGTCCGCCCGATCGCGACCGAAGCAGGGATTATTCGACATTGTGGGTGACGCCCGTGGGCGGGCGGGGTGGTCGAGAGGAGGCTTTTCTCCGGGCCAGAACCAGGACAAGCTGCCGGGATATTCCATGGATATGGGGACCGAATTGAAGGACCTTATGCTCGCGCCGCCCCGGCTGACGCTCGCGGTGGCTGAGAGCGTGACGTGCGGGCGTCTGCAGGCGCGCATCGGCGCGATCTCCGGAGCGTCGCAGTTTTTCCTCGGCGGCCTCACCGCCTACACGGTGACGCAGAAGGTGCGGCAACTAGGCGTGGACCGCGCGCAGGCGGAGCGATTCGACGCGGTCTCGCCGGAAATCGCCGAACAGATGGCGCGGGGAGCGTGCGCCTTTTTCGGCAGCGACAGCGCGGTCGCCACAACCGGTTATGCCGAGCCGGAGCCGGAACGCGGCGTGACGCATCCCGTGGCTTTCTGGGCGTTGGCCCATCGCCGCGCCGACAACTTTTTGGTGGTGCGCCAGGGCCGCGTCGATGGCGGTCAGGCGGCGCGGGTGGAGATGCAGGAAGCGGTGACCAACGCCGTGCTGGCAGCCTTGATCAGTTACCTCCGGGAATTTCGCGGCGTCCGGTGAATCCGCCGCCGGCACTCAGTTGCCCAGCCGCTGGAGATCGTTCATCAGCGGCACGGCCTCGGGCTGCGGCTTGATCCAGTCGCTGAAAAGAATCTCCGGAATCCCATAGTGGGTTCCGTAGAATTGCTGCGTGGCGTCGACGGTCGGCGACATGGCACCGGTCTTGACCGTGGCTCCGGCGTAGAAGCCTTTCACGTTCGAATAGACGAGCACCTGGGCGCCGAGGGCCTCCGTCGAGCGTTCCGCTTCAGCCGCGGCCGGGCCCACGACGGCTTTGGCGTCGAGGCCGAAATTGAACCGTGGCTTAAACAGCAGGCGGGTGGAGTAATCATCCATCAGCACGTAGATCGTCTCGATCGCTTTGCCCCCGGCCTGCAGGCCAAAACTGAGTTCGCTCGCCTTGATGAAGACCGGCAGGCTCCATTGGCCATTGGCTTTCTTGACCATGGCGACACCCCAGCCGTCCTTCACGCCGAGGACCAGGCTGACCTGGACCTGGTTGAGAATGACGATGCCTTTGGCCCGGTGGAGGATGGCCGCCGGGATGGCGCGTTCCGGGTAGAGCATGGTGTCTTGCAAGATCGCTTCGCAGGTCTGGAGGCGGGCGACTAAGTCGGCGCGATCGATTTGGGCGGCGCCGGCGGCGCAGGCGGACGCGAGCGCGACGACGAGAAACAGGAGTCTTTTCATGGAAGAATGGAGGGCGGCAGTCTGGGAGGTTCCCGGAGATTGATCAGGTTTAGTGAATACCTATGCCACGGATGAAGAAGAAATAAAAGACCAGAGTAAAGTTCTGCAAGACAGCAAATCTGGCATAAGCCGGCCCGCTGGCGCGGGGTGCCGCGCCCGTCCCTGGCCCCGGAAAGCAGCCTAATCCAGGCCGCGTGCTTCGAGATCGGACTCATTCCAGCCGAGATAATGGCCGAGTTCGTGGAGGTAGGTGACGCGCACTTCATCGCGGTAGATCGTTTCGTCGTCCTCCGCATAGTCCCAGATATTCTCCAGAAAGAGCAGAATCTGGGCGGGGAGGGGCGCCGGATCCCCCGGATCGGCGCCATGGGGCGGACCGACAAAGAGCCCGAGAATGTCGGGTTCCCATCCCTCGGCGAGGATGTCGTCGTTGGGGCGGGGTTCAAAGCACACCGGGACCCGCAATGCCGGCCCGCGCACCTGGGACGGCAGGCGGCGCTGGGTGGCGGCGACCACGTCCCCGGCGATTTTGGCGAGCTGACGGAAGGTCATGATGGCGGGGTCTCCACAGAGAGATCGAATTGTTCATAACGTTCGCCCAACCACCAGACAACAGCGGCGAGTTCGCCGATCAGGATCAGGCTGGCCGCGCCCGCACCCGCGCCCAGGGCGGCGGCCTGTGAACCAGCCAGCCACAAGACGAAAAAATAGGGTACCGCAGCGACGAGCGCAGCCGGCAGCAGCGCGGTCGCCAGCACCACGAGGTAGCCGCCAGCGAAAATCATGCGCTGCCCCATGACATCAAGGCCCCCTCCGGCCTGGCCCACGGCCGACATCCATAAGGGAAAATACAGGGTGGCCGCGAACGGAATCCCAGTCATCAATCCGACCACCGGAGGAACCAGCAATGCGACACTGACGGCCCCGAGACCGCCGAACAGCACGGTGGATTCGTATTCTCCCGTCAGCGCGGCGGCGGCCACCGCCAGCACGGCCAGCAGCAGCCACTCGATCGCCGTGATGAGCACGATGGGCGCGAGCATCTCGCCGAGGACGACCTGCCAGCCCCGCAGGGGATAAGTCTTGATCACATCCAGGCGTTGCATCATCAGGCGGACCTCGCGGCGCATGAGCATCGGACCCGCGACCAACACCCCGGAACCCAGCGGCAGCGCGGCGACCTGCACGACCACCATGAACGTCCGATAGGCCGGATGAAACGCCAGCCAGAGCATCGTGCCGACGATCCCAGCTGCGATGAACAGCCAGTTGCGGGGATAGAACCAGGGTCCGGCTGAGATCAGGGCCCGCCAGAGGAAAGCCGTTGCCGCCCGCCCATGCGGCGGCAGGGCGAAAGGCTCGCGCCGTTTTCGCCCCGGCCGGTCTCGCCCGCTCCCATAACCGGCGCGGCGTGCCTCACTCAACTCCGCCCGCCGGCGGGCGAGTTCAAGGGAGGCTTCTTCGAAAGCGACCTCGGAGCGGATCACCCACAGATAGTGCCCGGCGAGGATCAGGAGCGCCGGCCCGAGCGCCCGAAGAAAGGCGGCCGGGTCCGGCGCAAAGAACGGGCGCAGGATCCAGATGCAGGGCGCGAGCAGCCAGGACACGGGCGGCGTGGCGAGCACGCCTTGGAGATAATGAACGATCGTCATCGGTCCGGTCAGGTCGGCGGCGCCAGGTGCGGGAATCGTGCGGTGCAGCCACTGCCAAAGCCCGAAGCCGACCAGCAGAAGACCTCCGCCAAGCAACAGGCGCCGGCGCGCCGGATTCAAACCCAGATCGAGCAGCCGTTCCCTCGTGAATGAGGCCGCGATGCCGTGCAGCTCGAGGGTGGAGAGGAGAATCCACCAGCCGGCGGCATGCGTCCAACCGTTCCCTCCGAGGAAGCCGACCCGATGCGAGATGAGCGAAAACAGCAAGGCGGAGAACAGAATGCGGATCTGGGATTTCAGCAGTTTGTAGTGCACCAGCACGCGGCGGGGGACCGGCGCCTGGAACAGAAAAGCCACCTCGGCCTCGGTGAAGGCGAGGGCGGCGCGACCAGCCGAGAAGAACCAGGTATAGGCGATCCGCCCCGCCATGATCACGGCGGCGACGGACAGACCCACGAGCAGGCCGAGGTTGGCGGACGCCACCGGCGCGCCAGCGGAGGCGTCCCGTGGTGGCAGCGGGCGGAAAAAGAAGAAATAAAAATAGGCCAAGCCGAGCAGCGTCGCGATCAGGTAACGCGGCTGGCGCAGGCGCCGGACGCGCTGCGCGACCGCGTTCCTGATCACCATGACCTGCAGATAAACCAGGGCTAGCCCGGATGGGTCACGGTGCACTCGGAGGTATGCCTGCATATTGTGGACCATCAACTGACTCTGTCGTTTTGGCTGGCACATCCGGGCTATTGAACGAGACCGTGATATATGCAGGCTGCGGTCATGGCTGGCCCAGCACCGGCGGGATGCGATCATCGCCCGTGGCCGTAAAGAACACGTCCTCCAGACTGGCGTCAGGCTGCTGGGCGAAGCGCAGGCGGACCTCGGCCAGCGAGCCGTCGGCGATCTTCTCGCCCTGTTTGAGAATCAGGACATGGGAACACACCTCCTCGAGGAGGCTGAGCAGATGCGAGCTGAGAATGAGGGCGGCGCCTTCGCGCGCGAGGCGCCGCATCGTATCCTTCATGCGGCGGATGCCGGCGGGATCGAGGCCGGTGAGCGGCTCGTCGAAAAAGATGACGCGCGGGGAGTGGAGCAGGCCGCAGGCAATGGCGAGTTTCTGTTTCATGCCGCGCGACAGTTCCCCGGGCAGCAGATCCCGCTTGTCCGCCATTTCCAGCTCGGAGAGGAGCGTCTGGGCGCGTGCCGGGAAATCCGCCACCCGGTAGAGACGGGCCACGAATACCAGGTGCTGCCAGACGGTAAGGTATTCAAAGAGGCGGGGTTCGTCGGGAAAGAAGGCGAGCTGGCGCTTGGCCCCGACCGGGTCGGTGGCGAGATCGATCCCGGCGATGCGCACCGTGCCGCGCGTAGGCGGGATGACGCCGGTGGAGCAGCGCAGCGTGGTGGTCTTGCCCGCGCCGTTGGGGCCCACCAGGCCCATCACCTCGCCGGCCTGCACGGCGAACGACAAATCCCGCACGGCGGTGAACTCGCCATAGCATTTCGTGAGGCTGCAGACTTCAATCATGCGGCGCGACAGTGGGGGATCTCCCAGGCGAAGTAAATTCCGCAACACTCAGTTCCTCCAGACGGGCGCATCTCCTGAATGTCGGTGATTCCGAACGTAGCGCAGCCCTCCCTGGCTGCATCGGTTGCAGGCTGGAAGCCTGCGCTACGAAACGCGACCGCGCGTTCATCACCGATGGCGCAGGCTTGCTGCCTGCTTTACCATCAAACGGCAGATGCGCCCCCTCCAGACCGCCGAAACTGTAACCGCGCGAGATGGAGGGCGTCTTGCCCGTTAACCGAATCCAGCGACGAACCCTCAACCTGACGGTCAAGAAAAGATCGCATGAAACCAACGTTTAGGATCGCAGTGATTGCGGCCGGCTTCGCCGTGGCCGCCTGGGCCGCCCTCCGTGCGGCTGATGATGCCACTCCCGCCCCGCCCCCGCCTCCACCTCCCCCGCCGGCCGCCGGCGGCGGAAACAATGGCCCGGAAGGCCGTCCGGGGCGCTGGCAGCCCGACCCAACGCAACAGGCGCAACGCTTGAAGCAGGCGCTCGACCTGACGCAGGAACAATCCGACCAGGTCCTGGCGATCTTCAAGGACGCAGCCGCGCAACGCCAGGCAACCATGAGCGATGACTCGCTGTCGCGGAATGACATGCGCGCCAAGATGCGGGGGATCATGAACGGTTCGCAGGCCAAGATCCGTGCCCTGCTCACTCCCGACCAGCAAAAGAGATTCGATTCGATGCCCCGTCCCGGGCCGGGGGGAAGGAACCGTGGCCAGGGGCAAGGAAATCCGCCACCGCCACCGCCACCGCCTCCGCCCAGCGACACTCCGCCACCGGCCGGTCCTCCCGCTGCCGGCGGCACCTGAGCCCGAGCCATTTTCCGGGGGAACGCACTCCCCCCGCAGTTCTGCAACCCGCCGCGGCACCATCCGGTCCGCGGCGGTTTAATCTTTCGACAATCAATGCCGCGGGCTGCACCCTTTTGACCGGATGCCACCCGAGCGGGTCATGATTATCGGCGGCGGGGCTGCGGGATTTTTCGCGGCCATCGCCTGCGCGGAGCGAAATCCGGATGCGCGGATCACGATCTGCGAGCTGACCGGTAATCCGCTCGCGAAAGTCCGCATCTCCGGTGGCGGCCGCTGCAATGTCACCACTGCCACCACGGATCCGGCGGAATTGGTGCGGCATTATCCGCGCGGTGCTCGCGAGCTGCTGGGGCCGCTTCATCGCTGGGGTCCGGCTGAAACCGCCGCCTGGTTTGCGGCACGGGGCGTGGAACTCAGGGCAGAGGCGGATGGCCGCATGTTTCCCGTCACCGATGATGCGGGCACGGTCGTGGCCTGCCTCCAGCGCGCCGCCGCAGCCGCAGGCGTGATGGTGCGGATCCGGTGCGGCGGCCAGGCGGTGCGCCCGGGCTTGGTGGTGGAGCTCACCACGGGAGAAGCCGTGGCCTGCGACCGCCTATTGATCGCGACCGGCGGCGGAAAGGCCGGCGGTGGCCTGGAGCTGGCGCGGCAGCTCGGGCACACGATTGTCGCCCCGGTTCCGTCGCTGTTCACTTTTCAGCTGACGGATCCCAGGCTGGCCGGCTTGGCGGGCGTGGCGGCGGAGCACGTGGAAGTCGGAGTGCCGGGGACGAAACTGCGGGAGCGCGGGCCCTTGCTGGTCACCCATTGGGGATTGAGCGGGCCAGCCATCCTCAGGCTTTCCGCCTGGGGCGCGCGGCTGCTGCACGATCGCGATTACCGGTTTGACCTGATCGTGAACTGGGTGGCGCCGCGCGGAATCGACCAGGTGCTGGCCGAGCTCGTTCGCGCGCGCACGGACCACCCCCGGCGGCAGGTGACGGGTGGAAATCCATTCGGTCTGCCGCAGCGACTCTGGGAACGGTTGGCGTCGGCGGCGGGCGTGGCCGCGGTGCGGCCCTGGACCTCCGTCTCGAACGAGGTCCTGCAGGCGTTGGCGCGCGAGCTCGGAGGCGGGAGATTCACCGTGACCGGCAAAAGCCTGTTCAAGGAGGAATTCG
>CAVRNM010000061.1:0-31847 GCA_963722225.1 uncultured Verrucomicrobiae bacterium | reverse complement strand
CCGGCGTCCGCCTGCGCTTCGAGGTGGCGGACACCGGCATCGGCATCGCCCCGGAAGTGCAGCGCCACCTCTTCCAGCGGTTCGTGCAGGCCGACAGCTCCACCACCAGGAAATTCGGCGGCACCGGCCTCGGCCTCGCCATCTGCCGGCGCCTGGTGGACCTGATGCGCGGCGAGATCGGCATCGTGAGCAGCCCGGGCAAGGGGTCGACGTTCTGGTTCGTCGCCGAATTCGGCCCGGCAGATTCCGCGCCCTCCCCGGCCGAAACGGGAGTTTCCCTGGAACGGCGCCGCATCCTGGTGGTCGACGACAATGAGACCAACCGGAAGTTTCTCCATCACGCGCTGGAGCGCTGGAAAGTCCGGCACGAGACGGTCGACTCCGCGGACGCCGCCGTGCGCGAACTTCGCCGCGCCGCCGGGGGAGAAGCGTATGAGCTCGTGCTGCTTGACCGGCACATGCCGGGCACGGACGGACTCACGCTGGCCCGGACGATCGCAGCCGATCCAGGCCTGCGCGGCCCGCTGCTCGCGCTGATCAGTTCCGACGGCGAACGCCTGACCCCGGCCCAGATGGGGGAATGCGGCATCGCGGCCTGCGAATTCAAGCCGATCACCACCGCGCGCCTGCACGACCTCATCCTCCGCCTGCTCACCAAGCCATCGCCCTGCCCGGCGCCGCTGCCGGCCGCCACCGCGCCCGTGATCAACGGAACGCCGCGCATCATCGTCGCCGAGGACAACCGCGTGAACCAGAAGGTGGCGCTGCAATACCTCAAGAACGCGGGCTTTGCCGCCACCGTGGTTGCAAATGGACAAGAGGCCATCGATGCCCTTCGTCAGTCCCCCTACGAACTCGTGTTGATGGACGTCCAGATGCCGGTGCTGGACGGATTGGAGGCCACGCGGCGCATCCGCCAGGCCCAGGCGGCCCGGGAACCCGGTTTCGCCAGGGAAATCCGCATCGTCGCGATGACCGCCAATGCCATGGCGGGCGATCGCGAGCTCTGCCTCGCCGCCGGAATGGACGACTACACCGCCAAGCCGCTCACCCCCAGTGGCATCAAAGTCGTGCTGGAAAACCACCTGCGGCCCGCCGTCGATTCCGCCCCGCCGCCGGCTGCGTAGTCGATGATTGGGGAGCAGAGCATTCGGACTTCGGCTCAGCTCCGAGTCATCGCCAGCAACCAGGTGGCGCGCGTTGTCCTCAACGCGCAGTGAGCGTCTTGCAGACAAGCCGCTCCACCTCAATTGCATCGGCCCGACACAGTCGAGATCTCCTGCCGAGGCCGGCCCTTTGGCGCGGATTGTTTTCTGGCACCGCGCAGAATTCCTTCGACTGCTCGCCCGTCCTTCGCCCTCCTCCCTGTTGCACATGAAGATCTGCCTATTCGACCTCACCGGCATCCCGCTCGGGAAACACAACGTCAAGGACGCCCGGCTCGACCAGATCCACAAGCTGGTCGAGGCAAAGAAAAAAACGTATGTCCAGGTGGATGTGGCGGGCGAGGAGGAGGTCGTCACCGCCGACGCGATCGCCGCCTCCGAGTCCGGCCGGCTGGACGTGATTCTGCGGGACCTCGAGTTTGTCGAGAACCGGCTGGCGCGCGACCCGGAGGAACCGGAGAAATCGGTCCTCCACAAGATCAAGACGGCGCTGGAGCGCGAACAGCTCGTTTCCGCGGCGGGCTTGAGCCCGGCCGAATTGCAGGCCGTGGCCGCCCACGCTTTTCTTTCTTCGAAACCTGTCGTCGTCGCCCAGGCTTCTGACCTGGCGAATTTCGATGAGTTTCTGGTCAGGGTTGTCACAGAGAGCGGCTACATCAGTTTTCTGACGGTCGGCGGGCCGGAGAACCGCGCCTGGCTCATCAAGCGGGGCACGATCGCCCAGGAATCCGCCGGCGCCATCCATACCGACATCCAGAAGGGCTTCATCCGCGCCGAGATCATCAGTTTCGCCGACTGCCTCGCGGCCGGTGGCGAGACCCAGGCCAAGCACGCCAACAAGCTCCGCCTGGAAACGAAACAGTACGTGGTGCAGGACTACGACCTGGTCAATTTCCGGTTCAACAAGTAGCCGGGACGGGGGTCGAGCTGGCGCGGGGTTGATGCACTTTCAGTTCGAGAATGCCTCGGTGCGAGTGGTTCGTTCGAACCGCCACTTCCCGGGAGAATCTCCGGAAATGCCGCCGTGGCTTCGGACCGCGCACGACGGGTGTGAAGACCTGATCGTTGCAAGCGACCCCACGCGCAATCCGGATGCGGCCCCTCAGGCCGGGCGGCCGGCGCCGGCCGCCCGTTGCTCCGGAAACAGGGCGAGCAGGCCGGCTTCGGTGGCGGGGCAGAGGCCGCGGTCGGTGATGAGCCCCCCGACCAGCCGGGCGGGTGTCACGTCGAAACCGTAGTTGGCGGCCCGTGTATTCTCAGGACAAATACGAACGGCCCGGAGCTCGCCGTCCGGGGTCAGTCCTTCCACGCACCGCACCTCCTCCTCGCCGCGGGATTCGATGGGAATCTCCCGGACTCCGTCGCGCCGCGACCAGTCGATCGTGCTCGCGGGCAGCGCCACGTGAAAGGGCACGCCGTTGTCCGCCGCCGCGAGCGCCTTCAAGTAGGTGCCAATCTTGTTCGCCACGTCACCGAGGCGCGTCACGCGATCGGCTCCCACCAGGCAAAGATCGACCAAGCCGTGCTGCATGAGATGGCCGCCCGCATTGTCGGGCACCAGGGTGTGGGGCACGCCGTGCCCGCCCAGTTCCCAGGCCGTCAACTTCGCCCCTTGATTGCGCGGCCGCGTCTCGTCCACCCAGACGTGCACGGCCAGCCCCGCGTCGTGCGCCGCATAAATGGGCGCCGTGGCGGTGCCGTGGTCCACACAGGCCAGCCATCCCGCGTTGCAGTGGGTCAGGACATTCACGGGCGCCCCGCCCTTGCGCGCCGCGATTTCCTGGATCAGCCGCAGGCCGTGCCGGCCGATGGCCGCGCACGCGGCGACATCCTCGTCGCAGATGCGCTGCGCCTCCTCGCGCAGGCGCACCCGGGCCTGCTCGGGAGACGCGCAGGCCTGCCCGACGGCCAGCATGCGCTCGACCGCCCAGGCCAGATTCACCGCCGTCGGCCGCGTGGACTGCAACTCGTGCGCGGCGTTCCCCAGCCGGACCCGCCAGTCGTCGGAGCCGCCCGGTCCCGATGGCTGGATCGCCAGGGCCATTCCCCAGGCCGCCGCCGCTCCGATCAGAGGCGCCCCGCGCACATGCATCTCCCGGATCGCCTCCGCCATCGCGCGGGCCGACCGGATCTCCTCGACGACGAAGCGATGCGGCAACGGCCGCTGGTCGATGATGCGGACCAGCCCGGTCGCCTCGGGATCCGGCCAGATGGTGCGGTAGGGGACGCCGTTGATTTTCATGGATCACGGCGGAACCTAGTGAGGGGCGACCAGTCCGGCAACCGCAACCTGGCGGCTCCGCCTTATGTCCGCCGGCCCAGCGACAACCAGCCCCGCTCTCCGCCGGTCGTTCTCCTGGGCTCGGATAAGGAGGGTTGCGATCTGCCGCCAAGCTCCCTACAATTTGAAGGATTATTGATCCACTCTCATCGCCCATGCCCAAGGCGGCATCCCCCCTGCGCTGGTTGTTCGTTTGCTTCGACTGGTGGCGCCCGGGGCGGTCCAGGTTTTGCCGCGCGCGACGCGAAGCCGCGGCCTTTCGCTCAAACCGTCTGGCCGACTACTGGCATTTCCTGACCCGCTTTGCCCGCCGGCCGTGGACCATCGGAGCCATCGCGCCCAGTTCGGCGCGCTTGGCCCGGACGGTGCTCGATCACAGCGTTCTCGGCAGCGCCCAGACCGTGGTGGAACTGGGAGCGGGCAGCGGGGCGATCACCGATTTGATTCTGCGCCGCCTTCGACCGGGAACGATCTTCATTGCTATGGAAATCGACCCGGTGCAGGCGAAGCGCCTGCAGAAACGGTTTCCGGATCTGATTGTCTGCTGCGAGTCCGCCGAGAATCTCGGCGCGTGCCTGGCCCGGCATGGGTGCGTGTCCGCCGATTGCATCGTCAGCGGACTGCCCTGGGGCAACATGAGCCCGCGCGTCCAGGATCGAATCATGGGCGAGGTGGTCGCAGCGCTGAGACCGGGCGGGAGATTCTGTGGCTTTGGGTATCTCCACGCGAGTTGGTTCCCGTCTTCCCGTAAATTCCGCCAGCGCCTGGTCGACCAGTTCTCCCGCGTCCGGGTCAGCCCGGTCATCTGGCGCAACCTGCCTCCCGCGTTCGCCTACTCCTGCGCCTAGCCCGGATGTTTCACACTCTGCGCGATCGCCTGCCTGAAGAATGTAGCCAACCCCCGGGCCGTGCGTGCTGGCCGGCACATCCGGGCTACTGGCAAGACCGCCCAATCCAACCCGGGGAAACGGTCAGAATCTCGGCGATCTTTACCCGAATTGGAGTCATACTGGCTCATTGGATCATGTTCCCTGCTCAATGATAGGGGCGGTTTTGCTTTTAGCAGCCTGACGGGCTCGAAGCCGGCAGGCTGCTAGGCGAAATGACGCCGGGAGCGCCCGCGTTCCAACCCGCGCCCCGACTCGGCCGGGATTGAGTTTCCATTCGCTTTCTGTGCAAGTGCGAATTATCTTCTAATTAATACCAACAGCGATGTTGCCCCCAGGAAGATTCATGGCCTCAGCGGAGATTCCCCCGGCCCGGCCGAAGGCCCGCGGGCGCGGGCGCGGTCCGGTTCCTCCTGCGACCATTCTCTCAGTCCGTCACATCACCACCGAACAAAGCGCACTATGAACAAACCCAATAAAGTCATCTCCGGGTATGGCTGGCACCCCGATCTTCCCGACCAACGCGACCGGCTCTATGCCGCCATCGCCGCGCCGCCAAGGAAACTCCCGGGCGCAGTGGACTTGCGCCCCGGCTGCTCGACGGTCGAGAACCAGGGGCAGCTGGGCAGCTGCACCGCCAATGCCCTGGCCGGCGATCTGGAATTTCTCGAGAAAAAGGCCGGCCAGCCGGCGACCGACCTCAGCCGCCTGTTCATCTATTACAATGAACGCGGGATTGAAGGCACGGTTGCGCAGGACTCGGGAGCGCAGCTGCGCGACGGGATCAAGACCCTCGCCAAGCAGGGCGTCTGCCCGGAGCAGGAGTGGCCCTACGTGATCAGCAAATTCGCGGTGAAACCGCCGGCGGCCTGTTACCGCGATGGACTCAAACACCAGATCACCTCGTACCATCGCATTGTGACCCTGCTGGAGATGAGGCGGTGTCTGGTGGAAGGTTATCCGTTTGTCTTCGGTTTCACCGTCTATGAGAGCTTTGAGTCGCCGGCGGTGGCAAAAACCGGCGTGGTCAATCTGCCCAAGCCGAAGGAAAAAACCCTGGGTGGCCATGCCGTCATGGCGGTGGGCTACGACGACGCGGCGCAACGGTTTGTCATCCGTAACTCGTGGGGCGCCGATTGGGGCCAGCGGGGCTATTTCACCATGCCCTATGGTTATCTCGAGAATCGCAATCTTTCGGACGATTTCTGGACGATCCGCACGCTGGAGCTGTAGGCGGTGGTGGCCGGCCTCGCTGGGTCATTCAGTTATATTTGCTTATCGAACGATCGTGCGTTCACCGAATGGTGGTAGGGCGGGGTCGCTGAACCCCGCCTCGTTTTCGGACAATGGCGGGGTTCGGCGACCCCGCCCCACAGATTTAGTTAAATTACCGCATACTAGACCACCCGACAGGGGAGCAGCGCGGCATCCTGCATCCCGTGGATGATTTTCTTGTCGGGCGGGCAGAAGGTGGCGAGCGCTCCCGCCAGCTTCGCCACCCCGTCGTGATTGAAGAAGTACGGACAGAGCCGGAGCCGGCCCGCCTCCAGGGCCGCCGCGGGATGCGCCCCGTTTCCCTCGCCTGGCCGATAGACCGGATGATGGACGCGCCGCGGTTTCCGGTACTCCTGCAGCACGTGCAGATGGATTGGCGCCAGACGGAGCGCGCGTTCAATGCCGGCCTGCCAGTCCTCGCGCGAGCAGTCACTGCCGAGCATGACGCTTCGCGCCCCCCAGGCCGTCTCATGGAATCCGCTGATCTTGACAATCAACTCCCGTTCCTTCTGCGACGCGTGGCCCAACTGCAGCCAGTCGGCCAGCGCCCGGCCGCCCACCCGTGGACCATCCAGCACGGCGCCGGGCGGCAACGGGGCCGGATCCATCACCCACGACATCGGGATCAGCTGCCGCAGCAGCTCGAGGGTGCGCCGGCCAAGGCTCTCCGCCCAATAATCCTGCAGGCGATGATGGTGAAAGAGGGCGAGCGCGAGTTTCTCCTCCTGAAAATGGCGCATCGGCGGCGCAATGACCACCTCGCCGCTGGCCCAGGCCTCGAAGAAAAACGCCGCCGTCGGGATCTGGCCCAGGTCGAACAACTCGAAAAACCGGTAGATAACATCGATTTTCTCCGGCGTCCCCTCGACATCGAAGAACAGGGCGCCGCTGAGCGGAAATATCTCCTCCGGCCGGAGGCAATGCACCCGCCGCCCCTGCTGCTGCAGCACGCCGGCCAGCCAGCGCATTTCCGGGCGGTACGTCGCGGCTTCCTCGCTCACGACCAGCGCGATCAGCGGATTCCGTTTCTCCGGATGCAGGCGCGCGAGCGACTGGTAGAACTCTTCCACCATGACGTCGCCGCCGCCGATGATGCCGCCTCCGCCCTCGTACAGCCGGTTGAGAAAGGCCGTGAGCCCGATTCCCCCCGGCACCGAGTCCAGTTCCGTCAGGGCAAACCCGTCCTCGGTGAGCAGGAGGTCCGGCCGCAGCACCGTGGGCAGAAACCCGCGCAGACGCTGATCGCGGGCATGCTGCACCAATGCCGCGGGTTTGCCGCGGTCGAGATACTCGGCGACCCAAGGCGCCACCAGCGGCTTGTTGCGCAGGAGGTTTCGGCCCGCGACTGACCGCAGGTAGAGCGTCTCCAGCGCCTGGTGAAACTCCAGGCAGGCCCCGCCGATCTGCTCCAACTGGTCCGCCTGGTCGCGCGTCAGCGGCCAGGCCTCCGGCGAGAGCTGCCAGGTCTTCGCTTCGAACAGCGGTTGGGCGCGCAGGGCCGACTGCAGGGTGTCGTAGGCGATCATTCTTCCATCTGGATGTCCTTGTTGCGCTGCCGCGGCTGGCCCGCCCGGAGCCAGGCATAGATGAACCGGTCCAGATCGCCGTCCAGAACGCCCTGGGTGTCGCTCGTGCTCAGTCCGGTGCGCAGGTCCTTGACCATCTGGTAGGGCTGCAGCACATAGCTCCGGATCTGGCTGCCCCAGCCGATCTCGCCCTTTTCGCCGTAGAAGCGCTCCATCTCGCTGCGCTGTTCGTCGAGGCGTTTCTCGTACAGGCGGGCCTTGAGCACGCTCATGGCGCTGGCCCGGTTCTTGATCTGCGAGCGCTCATTCTGGCAAACCACCACCATCCCCGTCGGCAGGTGGGTGATGCGCACGGCGGAATCGGTCGTGTTCACACCCTGGCCGCCCTTGCCCGACGACCGGTAGACATCCACCCGGATCTCGTTCTCGGGAATCTCGATCGCGATGTCCTCGGTGATCTCGGCGACGACGTCGACGGCGGCAAACGAGGTGTGCCGGCGCTTGTTGGCGTCGAACGGACTGATCCGCACCAGCCGGTGGACGCCCCGTTCCGCCTTGACGTAACCGTAGGCGTTCTCGCCCTTGAGGACGAGAGTCGCCTTGGTAATGCCCGCCTGGTCACCCGCCTGCACATCCTGGACCTCAACCTCAAACCCGCGCCGCTCGGCCCAGCGGTTGTACATGCGGAAAAGCATGTCGGTCCAGTCACAGGATTCCGTTCCGCCCGCCCCCGCCTGGATCGAGAGGATGGCATTGTTGTGGTCGAACTGGCCGCTCAGAAAACTGGCCAGCTCAAGTTGATCCAGTTCCGCCACCAGGGCGTCGACGGTCTGCCCGAGCTCGCGGCCCGACTGCTCCTTTTCGGCGCCGGTCGCCGCTTCGATCAACTCCACCATCACCGCCGCGTCGTCCAGTTTCCGGTGGAAGGCGACCACCCCGGTGATCGCCCGCTTCAGGCCATTGAGCTTCGTGATGTGCTTTTGGGCGCGCTCGCTGTTGTCCCAGAAAGTCGGATCGCCCATCTGGGCCTCCATGGCCTCGATTTCGCGCTGTTTCTGTTCAACGTCAAAGAAACCTCCACAAGTGGCCGGCCCGCTTCTTGATGTCTTCGAGGTGGGAAAAAGTTTCAGGTGCGATCATGCGGAAAGGGAATCTGAGGACGATGAAAAGGGAAAGCGTGAACATTAAAGACCGGAGGGGAGGCTTCCGTCCAGAGTTTTGAGTCCTCCCGCCCTTTCCACGTCACGGCTGCTTGTCTTGATCCCTTTCCCCGTGTGCCAAGCCTTTGGTCCGATCGGACCAAGTTTTTGGCACAGCGTGTTTCGCCATCACCGGGATCTGCCGCCGTTAAGACCTCCCGGCTCCCCGCTCGCCGGCAACCGGCCCGAGGAAAGACCACGGATCCTCCGCCGGTAGCCGGCCTCACCGAGGCCAGCGACAACGCGGTCGCTGTTGATCAAGATTTCGGGCGATGCTCACCCACCTTGCGGCCCACGGTTGCCGCGTCAGGTGCCGGTCACGCCGCGGCCGAAGCCTCTTCCCGGCGCTTTCTTCGTTCCCAGAACCAGGCCAGCCAGATGCAGATCTCGTAAAGGAGGCAGAGGGGAACCGCCATGGCGACCTGGGTAAGGACCTCCGGCGTGGTGAGAATGGCGCCGAGAATAAACGAGGCGACGATGACATGCCGGCGAAAATGCGCCAGCTGCTGGTAATGCAGGATGCCCAGCTTCACCAGCGTCATGACCACGAGGGGAAACTGGAAGCCGAGGCCCATCCCGAGCAGGAACTTGCACGTGAAGCCGATGTACTCCTCCGCCCGCCACTCATAGGCGTCAAATCCGAGCAGCGTCGAATACTCAACCGACGCCCGCAACGCGAGCGGCAGGAGGATAAAATAGGTCAGCAGCACTCCCGCCGTGAAAAGGAACACCCCCCAACCCAGCCAGGTGAAGAGAAACTTCCGCTCGCGAACGTGCAAGGCGGGCAGAATGAACTGGCCGAGAAAAAACAGCCAGAACGGCGCTGAAATCACGAGACTGCCGTACAGGGCGATATGAAACGCCACCATGAATCCCTCCGCCGGATTCAAGTTGCGCAGCTTGATCCGCGTCGTCCCGGGATCGCCCAGGGGATCGATCTTCAACGTCGGCACCTGGTCCCCGCCAATCCTGGTCAGGCCGACCTTGAACACGACGTGGGGCGAGTCGCCCGGCGGGAGCCCCGCGAAATCATCGCGGCTAACCTCGTAGGGACCAAGCCGGAGGGAGCCGAGCACAAACGTCACCGTGGGCCGCGGCTTCTCCAAGAGATGCATCCGGCGGATGGGATATTCCAGGAGCTCCGCCAGCCTGGTATCCAGGAAAAGGCAAAGGACAAGCGCCACGACGATCACCGCCACACATCTGAGCAGCGCCTTTCGCAGATCCTCCAGGTGTTCGAGGAACGATTTTCGCGGGCCGCCATCCTCCGGTTCCACCGGCATGACTTCCAGATCTTCAGGCATGGTCGGATTGAACCCGGGGGAACCGCGCGCCTTCAAGCCAAGTGATGGTGGAAAGCAGGAGCATAACCATGTCAACGACCGAGCCGGTGAACTTGCCGACTAGCCGCGCAACTGGCCGGCCGCCTCCTCGGCGAGGAAACTGGCGTAGGTCTCCTTGACCCCTTGCGGCAGGCTGATCTTCGCCCTCCAGCCGAGGCGGGCGAGCAACGACACATCCAACAATTTGCGGGGGGTCCCATCGGGTTTGGAGAGATCCCAGGCGATCCGGCCCCGGAAACCCACGGTGGCGGCGACGAGCTCGGTGAGTTCCCTGATCGTGACGTCCGCGCCCGTGCCGACATTGACCCAATCGGGCGGGTCGGCCTGGCGCAGGAGAAACGCACAGGCATCGGCCAGATCGTCGACGTGCAGGAATTCTCGCCGCGGATTTCCCGTGCCCCAGGCCACCACTTCCGGCCGGCCGGCCCGCGCAGCCTCGTGGAAACGGCGGATCAGCGCCGGGAGCACGTGGGAATTCTCCGGATGGTAGTTGTCGCCCGGGCCGTAAAGATTGGTGGGCATCGCCGAATGGAACAGTACGCCGTACTGCCGCCGGTAAAACTGGCAAAGCTTGAGGCCCGCGATCTTGGCGATGGCATAGGCCTCGTTCGTGGGCTCGAGCGCGCTGGTGAGCAGGCACTCCTCGGCTATCGGCTGCGGCGCCCGCTGGGGATAGATGCACGAACTCCCGAGAAACAGCACCCGCTTCACCCCCTGGCGGTACGCGGCGTGCAGCGTGTTCGCGGCGATGGCGAGGTTGTCGTAGAGGAACTCCGCCGGGTATGTATTGTTCGCATGGATACCACCCACCCGAGCGGCAGCCAGGACCGCCACCTCGGGCCGCTCGGTGGCGAAGAACGTCTCGACGGCGGCCTGGCGCGTCAGGTCCAGCTCCGCCGACGAGCGGAGCAGGAGCGAGACGCCCGGCTCGGACCGGAACCGTCGCACCAGGGCGGACCCGACCATGCCGCGGTGGCCTGCGATATAGAGTTTCACGGCTGGGGCAGCTGCGCGATCTGCGCCTCGCGCTTGGCCAGTTCCAGATCGGCCTCGACCATGATTCTCACCAGATCCTTGAAGCGCACCTTGGGTTCCCAGCCCAGCACGCGTTTCGCCTTGGCCGGGTCACCGATGAGGAGATCAACCTCCGAGGGCCGCTCGTAGCGCGCGTCAAACTGCACGTGCTCCCGCCAGTCGAGCCCCAGCAGACCGAACGCCTCCGCGCAGAAATCGCGGACGCTGTGCGTCTCGTTGGTCGCGACCACATAGTCGCCCGGCTCCTCCTGTTGCAGCATCAGCCACATGATCTCGACATACTCCTTCGCGTAGCCCCAATCGCGCTTGGCTTCGAGATTGCCCAGGTAAACGGACTGCTGCAGCCCGAGTTTGATGCGGGTCGCCGCGCGGGTGATCTTGCGGGTCACGAACGTCTCGCCGCGCCGGGGGGACTCGTGGTTGAAGAGAATCCCGTTGCTGGCGTGGAGCCGGTAGCTCTCGCGGTAGTTGACGGTGAGCCAGTAGGCGTAGGCCTTCGCGCACGCGTAGGGGGAGCGCGGCCAGAACGGCGTCCGCTCGGTCTGAGGCACCTCCTGCACCTTGCCAAACATCTCGGACGAGGACGCCTGGTAGAACCGGACGTTCTTGACGAGGCCGGCCTCGCGCACCGCCTCCAGAATTCTCACCGTCCCGAGGCCGTCCACGTCGCCCGTGTATTCCGGAATGTCGAACGACACGCGCACGTGGGACTGCGCGCCGAGATTGTAGATCTCGTCGGGCTTGAGCTCGTAAAGGAGTTTCACCATCTGCACCGCATCCGCGAGATCCCCGTAGTGCAGAAAGAAGTGCACCCCGTTCACGTGCGGGTCGGCGTACAGGTGGTCGATTCGGCTGGTGTTGAAGGTGGAAGCGCGGCGGATGATCCCGTGAACCTCGTAACCCTTGACCAGAAGGAGCTCCGCCAGATAAGATCCGTCCTGGCCGGTGATGCCGGTGATGAGCGCGCGTTTCATGCGATAAGAGCATACACAGTGATTTAGGGCTGCACGGTGGCAAGCCTAGCCGACAGGCCCCTCGGGCTGTCGGTTATGATGCAGAATCCCATTGAAGATGACGCCCGTGTGCCGGATCTTTGGTCCGATCGGACCAAAGATCCGGCACACGGGCAGGCAGGCTCAAACGAGTCAGCCGGTTCCCGGTGCTTGCCTGCGTTGGTCCGTTCCTTAGCCTCGAAAGTCGATGCGCATCGTCCTGATCGCCGCTCAATCGCTCGACGGCTTCATCGCCCAACCCGCCCAGCCCGGAACCGCCTTTACCTCGCCGGAGGACAAAGCCCATTTTCGCACCGCGGTGGCGGATTTCGACGTGGGCGTGTTTGGCGCCGCAACCTATCGGGTTTCCCACGAGGCCATCCGGGCGCAAGTGGCCGGGCGGCATCTTCGCGTGGTGTTGACCCGCTCGCCCGAACGCTATGCGGCCGAGGCGCACCCGGGAATGCTGGAGTTCACAAGCGCCGCGCCCGCAGCGCTCGCGCACGAACTGCGCACCCGCGGGTTTCGCCGCTGCGCCCTGCTGGGAGGCTCGCAAATCCACAGTCTCTTCCTGGCGGCTGGTCTGGTCGATGAAATCTGGCTGACCATTGAGCCGTTGCTCTTCGGCGGTGGCACGCCGCTGCTGGCGCATCCGGCCGAAGTCAGATTGGAGTTGCATGCCCTGGAAAAACTCGGAACCAGCACCTTGTTGGTCAAATACCAGGTGGTCCGATGACTCCACCCCTCGACGAATCCGGCAGGGCGAGTTTGCGCAACGCGGGTTCTCCCCTGGCAACCGCGACATTGTCAAAATTGGGGATCACCCTGCAACCGGCCGACATTCTCCGCAGCCTGGGCTACCCGCCACAGGCGGCTCCACCCCCGGACATTATTCGGGCGACCGAGAAGCTGATGCTCGAGGCCAAGGCTTATCTCCATCCGTCCGGCACCTACTCGCTCTATGCCCCGACGAACTGGACGGACCATTCGGTCGATATTGGCGGTAACACGATTCGCGGGAACATCGGCGAGTTTTCCCGGGGCGCCAACCGCATCGCCGTGTTCATCGTTACCGTTGGAAACGGAATCACGAGGCAGATCGGGATACGCCGCGAAGACGGGGACGCCTTTGCCGCGCTGGTCCTGGACACCATCGGTTCGTGGGCCGCCGAATATACCGCCCAGGCTCTGATAACGCACCTCGCCAAGCACCTCGGTCCGGACGAGTCTTTCACCCAGCGTTTCAGCCCGGGCTTTTGCGGAATGCAACTTTCGCAGCAACGCGTGCTCTTCCGCCTCGCGCCAGCCGCTGCCATCGGGGTTGCTTTGCTGCCATCCCTTTTCATGCACCCCATGAAGTCCGTGTCCGGGTTTATCGGGCTCGGACCGCGAGCGCTCGTCGGCGATCACCTTTCGCCCTGCGAACCCTGCCCGCTCGTCGACTGCCACCTGCGGCAGTAGACGGGAGTCTCTCACTCCGTTTCGTCATCAGGATGCGCCCGGCGCATGAAAGCGAGAAGAGGTTGGCTTTGCTTGTCCCCAAGCGGTTCAAGCGCGTTGGGGACAACGCGCCCCACCCTCACTTACAGAATTCACGTCCGGATAAAGAATTCTCGTGGAACGGCTTCACGGCCTTTGTCATTTAGAGCGGTTTAAATTGCACTGTAGCCGAGAACACGAACGTAGCTGCAAGCGTCAGCGAGCGGATGGCTCGTCCGCTCGCTGACGCTTGTGGCTGCACTTTTTCTGAAACCGCTCTAACAGATGACATCAAATCTGGTAGTCCGCGCGGCCTGAACTCTCGTGCAGCCCGCATTCGCGCTTGAGACCGCCAAAGCGGGTCTCCTCCTCGGTCATTCCCTCCAGCAGTTTCGAGGAGCTGTGCCAGTCGCCCACCGAGGCGTAGCCCTGTTCCCAAAACGGGTGATATGGCAGGTCGTTCTCCTTCAGATATTGATACACACGGCGATTGTCCCAATCGATAATCGGATGCACCTTGGTGATCTTGTTCTGCCGGTGCACGACCTTCAGGTCCCGCCGGGTGCTGGCCTGGGCTCGTCGCAATCCGGTCAACCAGACGGTCGCGCCAAGTTCGCGGACCGCCCGCTCCATCGGTTCGATCTTGTTGATGAAATTGTAGCGCTCGATTCCCTGGACGCCCCGTTCCCACTCCCTGCCGTAAAGCGCCTCCTGCCGCGCGGCCGTCAGCGCCGGATTGTAAACCTTGAGGTTGAGCTTGAGCCGGCCAGTCAATTGGTCCGCGAAGCGGTAGGTCTCCGGGAAAAGGTAACCGGTGTCGATGAAGACGACCGGGATCTGCGGAATGATCCGCGTGACCAGGTGGAGCATCACGGCAGATTGGATGCCGAAACTCGTCGTCATCACCAAGTGATCGCAAAAAAAACCGGCCGCCCAGCGCACCCGGTCTTCAGCAGTCGCATTTTCCAGGTCCAACGTTGCTGTCGGCAAGGCGACCAGAGAAGAATTCGTCATTGAATGCGTGACCATACTTAAGACATGTCCTAAGTAAAGTAAGCAAACGAATCACCTCTGGAGCTGTGTTGTTAATCTCTTAGGACAAAGCACTAAGGAGACGCTCAATCTCCGCCTTCTTTGCTCTCAGATCGGCGAGTTGCTTTCTCGCGCCCTCAATCACCTGCGGCGGCGCCTTCCCCGCAAACGCTGGATTCCCGAGGCGCGCCTCGGTTGCGGCGACATGCTGCCCCAGCTTCTCCAATTCTTTCGTCAGGCGCGCCACCTCGGCAGAAGAATCCCCTGAAGCGGGAAGAAGCAAGTAGGCGGTGCCCAGCGGAGTGATGATGGCCGGAGCCTTTTCAGGCGCAGGGCTGGTGCCGTGGCTGAATCGGGCGACGCCGGCCAGGCGGAGATACAAACTGAGATCCCGTTCCTCAAACTCCACAGTCGGCTTTAGATCCGAAGCTGGAAGATAGACCTCGACATCGCGTCGTGAGGCCACCCCCGACGAAGCCTTGAGCTGACGGATGCCAGCGACAAATTCCTTGAAGGCCTCGACTTTTCGCACCTGGCGCCTTTCCAGCACGATCGAGCGACGCTGCAGCGCTTCGGCTGCAACGGAGGCGTCTTCCAGCCGCGCATCACGGGTCAAGAATGTGCCCGCCTCACCGAAGCCAAGCTGGTTCCAGAGTTCTTCCGTGATGAATGGAATAAACGGATGCAGCAGCAACAACGTTTGCCGGAGCACGAGGTCCTGGATCGCCAGGCAGTTGCCCTTCGTCTCAACCGCCTGAAGCTTGACCTTCGAAACCTCGACGTACCAATCGCAAAAATCGTTCCAGAAGAACCCGTACAGCGCCTGCACCGTCGCGCTGAACTCAAACTCGTAGAAACAACGGTCGACCTCGCGGGTCACGGCGAGCATCCGATCGAGGATGGCATGGTCGTCGGCATCGAACCGGTTCGGATCGAGCCGGCCGACGATCGCCTGGAGCGAATCGCGGTCGCCCGCTCCGCCGCTGAGCTGGCGGAAGCGGCAGGCGTTCCAAAGCTTGTTGCAGAAGTTCTTGCCGAATTCGATGCGTTCCTCGGCGAACCGGATGTCCTGCCCCTGCGGCGCGATCGAGATGATGCCGAAACGGAGTCCGTCGGCACCGTATTTGCCGATCAGGTCGAGCGGATCGGGCGAGTTGCCGAGCGACTTCGACATTTTGCGGCCCTGCTGGTCGCGGATGATGCCGGTGAAATAGACATTCCGGAACGGAATGCGCCGCTCCAGCGGCTCGCCGGGCCGGATGAACTCGAGGCCGGCCATGATCATTCGCGCCACCCAGAAAAAAATGATGTCGGGAGCGGTGACGAGGGTCGCCGTCGGGTAGAAGAAATCGAACCCCGCCTGATCCATCGCGGCCTGATCCGGCCAGCCCAGCGTGGCAAACGGCCAGAGCCAGGAAGACGCCCAGGTGTCGAGCACATCCTCCTCCTGCTCCCAATTCTCCGGATCGGACGGGCCTTCGAGTGATACATGCACCTTGTCCGGATCGCGGAGATCGTTGGCCGCGAGTTTCTCCCGGTCGACGCCCTTGCGGTACCACACCGGGATGCGGTGTCCCCACCACAACTGGCGGCTGATGCACCAATCCTGGATGTTGTCGAGCCAGTGCAGGTAGACCTTCGCCCAACGCTCCGGGTAGAACTTGATCTGGCCGTCGCGCACCGCGGCCTTGGCCTCCTCCACCCGCGGATACCGCAGCCACCACTGCATCGTCAGACGCGGCTCGATCGGCACGTCGGCGCGCTCAGAGTAGCCGACATTGTTCTCGTGGGGCTCCTCCTTGACCAGGGCGCCGGCCGCTCGGAGCAGCTCGGCGGCCTTCTTGCGGCCCGCAAACCGGTCCAGACCCGCGAGCTCCGGTCCGGCAAGCTCGTTCAGCACGCCGTCCGGCTTCAGCACATCGCGGATTGGCAGCTGATGCCGCTGGCCGATCTCAAAGTCTGCCTTGTCATGCGCCGGGGTGATCTTGAGCGCGCCGGTGCCGAACTCCCGGTCCACCGCAGCGTCGGCAATGATCGGAATCTGCTCGCGGACCAGGGGGCGCCAAACGGTCTGGCCAATCAACCCCGTGTAGCGCGGATCATCCGGATGCACGGCAACGGCAGTGTCCCCGGGAATCGTCTCCGGGCGGGTGGTGACGACTTCGACAAAGTGTCCCGGTCGTCCGGTGATCTCATACCGCACGCGGTAGAGCAACCCCTTCACGGGCTTCATGATCACCTCTTCGTCAGAGAGGGCGGTCAGCGAAGCCGGGCACCAGTTGACCATGCGTTTGCCCCGGTAAATGTGGCCGCGCCGGAACAGTTCGATGAAAACGTGCAGCACCCGCTGCGAATACTCCGGATCCATGGTGAACGCCGTGCGGCTCCAGTCGCACGACGCCCCGAGGCGGCGCAGCTGCTCCAGGATGATGTCGCCCTTCTCCTGGCGCCATTCCCACACTTTCTCCAGGAATTTTTCCCGCCCCAGATCGCGGCGGTGCAGCTTGTGTTTGCGCAGCTCTTTTTCCACGACCGTCTGCGTGGCGATTCCAGCGTGATCGGTGCCGGGCACCCACAGCGCAGCCTTGCCTTCCAGGCGGGCGCGGCGGATCAGGATGTCTTGCAGGGTGTTGTTCAGGACGTGCCCCATCGTGAGCATGCCAGTCACGTTGGGCGGAGGGATGACAATGCTGTACGGTTGCCGACCCGGGTCGGCCCGGCCCGCAAACGCCTCGGCGGCCTGCCAGGCGGCATGCCACCGTTGTTCAACCTCGCGCGGCTCGTAGCTCTTGGTGATCTCGGGCATGGGGAAAGGAATCGGGTGAAGCCGGCGAGCAAAGAACCGGCCCCAAACCGGGGCAAGCGATTAGTGGGATTCGGCGGGACCGCTGGCGGCAACCCTCTTGCCTTGCAAATCCGCGACCAACAGCCAACCTGCCGACGCTAATGCTATTCCCTGATCAGGCGACACTGCACCGTCACGCGTCAATGTCGTAATCGCGGGAAAACTGCAGGCGCCCCTGCTCGGAAGCCTCCACCTCAGCATCCAATTCTCCATCTCTTGCATCTCCGGTCGATGATTACGCGTGGGCGTGCTGGCCCCTAGGATCTTGCCTGAAAATCCACCTCAAGAAACCCTCCACCATGGACTATTCTCGACAACTATTGTCCGGGTTCGGCGCGCTGGCGCTGGCCCTCATTGCTCCCTGCCTGGCCAGGGCGGAGAAACTGGATCTGGACCGGATTACCCCCGTTCCCGCCAATGAACCCATCCCGGTGGCGGATTTCTTTCGTCCAGATTTGCTGGCCAATCCGACAGTTAATCTGGCCGGAACGAATATCGCCGGGATCATTGCTGCCGGGGAGGATAACACCAGCCTGATGACGTACGACGTGACGACAAACAAGATGGAGACCCTCGCCACGAGAGGGGACAGCGACGTCTACGGTGCCGTGTGGCTGACTGATAACCGGCTCGCCTATGGAATCAGCGTAAAGAAGATTGGTTCCTTCACCCTATGCGCCAGTGAGGTCGGGAAACTCAACAACTCATATCCGCTGCTGCAAAATGTCGGGGCCTCGCTGATCGTTGTGCCGCCGAATGACCGCCTGCGTCCTCTGGCGAAACTCAATTCACACACCGATACCACCGGGCAATATGGTGAGGTTGTCACGGTTAATGCAAAGTCTCTTACCGGGAAACTCCTGGACTTGAGCGGTGACGCGGCCTTGATCGGTGGCCAGCAACTCGCTGAGACCGCGGAAGCGAACGAGCACCACATCGCGGCCCGGCACCCAATCCTGGAAACGCCAAACGGATTCGATCTGGCGTATTGGGCAGACAAGGAAGGAAGACTGGCATTTGCCGAGAGCTCGACGAATGGGTTGCTTACGCTCCATCGTCTCGATGGAGAAAAATGGGTGAAATGTCCGGAAAATCTCGATGAGATGACCATCGTCGACAGCGGAGACAATCCGGGCGAAATCGTCGTCATCGGTACGCGCCAGGAGGGCAAACACCGCGCCTTGCAGGTTCTCAACGCGGCGGATGGCACCCCGAGCCCGAGCGGGACACTGCTGGATGATCCCGGCTATGATTTTACCGGCTGGCTGTATCGCGATCCCGTATCGCGCACCATCGTCGGAGCTTTCTACGACACGGCCGTCCCCAAAGTCAGATGGTTCGACAAAGGGTACGAGGATTTGCAAAAAAAACTGGACCAGCTGCCCAATTTTAAGGGTCAGGTCGTGCGGATTATCGGCAACAACGCGGATAGAAGCGGGATACTGATCCAAGCATTTTCCGACACCCACCCCAGCGGGTACTACTGGGCGGATCTGAAAGCCAAGACTTTCGGTCCAATTAGGAACTCCAAGCCTTGGATTGATCCAGCCCGGATGCGGCCGATGGGCATGATCAAATACAAGACCCGAGACGGCCACAGGCTTGACGCTTATGTCACCATGCCGGCGGGAGCTTCCAAACAGAATCCGGCGCCATTGGTGGTGCTGCCTCACTCATGGTATGAAGGAGATCGAAGTACTTGGGGCTTTAACGCTGAGGTCCAGTTCTTCGCCAGCCGAGGCTATGCCGTCCTGCAGCCGAATCACCGCGCGTCTGCCGGCTACACCGGGATGTTCCCGACGGCAGACGAATGGGACTTTCAGAAGATGTACGAAGATGTGGCGGACGCGACCAAGACATTAATCGCCTCAGGCCTTGTCGATCGCACCCGGGTGGCGATCGTCGGGACCTCGTTCGGCGGTTTCCTTGCCCTTTCCGGGGCGGCCTACGAGCCTGGATTGTATCGCTGCGCCATCGCGGTTTCGCCGGCGGCGTTGGATTGGGCAAAATACATCCAGGAAAACAAGTACAACCAGTTTTCTGATCCGACGTATGGCCGCCTCGTGTTCAAGCTGGGTGATCCAAAAGCGGATCCCTCGAAGTTCGACGCGATCTCCCCGTTGCGGCACGCCGAGCAAATCCAGTCGGCTGTCCTGATTTGTACCGGAGAGTACGATCCAACCTTCGTAACGAGCGAAGCGAGGGAACTAGTCTCGATCGTGAGGAGGAAGCATGCGGCTTCCGATACGATTTCCTTCCTGAATGAGGCGGGCGGCGTGCGCCATCTCCGCAACAAAGTGGAACTCTATTCGCGGATTGAGGGCTTCCTGGCCCAAAATCTTGGCAGCGCTTCCGCCCCGTCCGGAACACCGTGACGGTGGCGGCGATGCCGCGGCAGGATAGGCCGGATTCCTGACGACGGGCCGCCTGTGGGATCTGGGGTCTCCGGCCTGCCAGCTGGGTTCTTCAGGCGTTCTCGACAGGAACATGGCGGTTCTCGCATGCCGCTCCACGGATTGTCCGGTGCTCGTTGCAGCCGGGGTCGCCGACCCCGGCCACCCTCGGCAAAACGGCGGGATCCGGCGATCCCGCCCTACATCCGGCTGCATGGTTGCCGCCAATCCAGCAATTTCCAGCTTTGCGCGACCCGGACTTTGCTGCTCACTAGACACCTTCATGGTTGGACGCATCCATAAGCACGCTCTAGAGCGACTGAATTTCCAAGGAGAAGTACCGGTCGCCACGCGCCTGGCCGCCTGCAAGACGTTCTTGCGGCTGGAGAGCGCGCTGATCCGGATGCATCACGACGCGGGAGAAGCCGGGCTCAGGATCGCCCAGGCCCGGGCCGCGATGATCGACGTCATGCTGGCCCGGCTTTTCGATTATGCGCTCGATTCCTACCGTCGCACCCACGGCAATCCGCCTTCACCGGTCAGCCTGATCGCCCTGGGCGGGTACGGCCGGCACGAACTCAACCCGCTGAGCGACATCGACGTGATGTTCCTGTTTCCCCCGAAAACGAAGCCGGCCCTCGTCAAGCCGTTGCAGGAACACCTGGTCAACGAGATCCTCTACATCCTCTGGGATTGCGACCTCAAGGTGGGACACTCCACGCGCACCATTGACGAGGCCTTCGCGGAGGCCCGTCGCGACATCCAGACGAAGACGTCCCTCCTGGAATCCCATCTCGTCGCCGGCATCGTGACGCTCTACGAGACCTTCGCGAAGGCCTACCGCAGTTTTGTGATGACGGAGGATCCCAAGGGCTATATCGCCGCCCGGCTGGCCGACCAGGCCGAGCGCCGCGCGAAATATGGCGACACGGTCTTTTTGCAGGAACCCGACATCAAGAATGGCGTCGGCGGTCTTCGCGACTATCAGAATGCCCTCTGGATGGCGCGGGTCAGGCTCGGCATCGAGCGCATGGAGGAGCTGCACACCCTCAATTATCTGCGGCGCAAGGAACTGGCCGACTTCCAGCGCGGCTACAATTTCCTCCTGCGGGTCCGCAACGAGCTTCATTTCACGAGCAAGCACGCCACCGACCTCCTGGATCTGGAAATGCAGACGCGCGTGGCCCTGCATCTCGGTTACCGCCAGCAGAATCCCCTGCAGCGCATCGAGGATTTCATGGCGGATTACTACCGCCAGGCGCAGGCCATTTACCGCATCTCGATGATTGTCGAGAACCGCCTCGCGCTGGCGATCAAGGAGGACCGCAGCTCGCTGCTCTCATTCCGCGACATGTTGCGTCTGCGCCGGGTCGAACGCACCAAGCAGATTGACGGTTTCACCCTGCGCGGCCGGGAACTGGCGGCCGCCACGCCCGGGGTTTTCAAGGATGATCCGGTCCGCCTCATCCGCGTGTTCCGCCACTGCCAGCAGCTCGGGGCGGGGCCGGACTTCAACCTCACCGCCTTGATTCGGGAATCGTTGCCCCTGCTCACCCGCCAGGTCCGGGCGTCACCCGATGCCAATATCAGCTTTCGCGCCATTCTACAGGAGGCCGGGAATGTTTTCCCCACCCTGAAACTGATGCACGAACTGGGGGTGCTGGGGCGGTTTGTTCCTCCGTTTGACCGGCTCACCTGCCTCGTCCAGCACGAGTTCTATCATCGCTACACCGCCGACATCCATACGCTCAACGCCATCCGGGAACTCGACCGGGTGTTCACCCAAGCTGAGCCGATCACCCAAAAATACCGAGAAGAGCTCCACGAAACCTCCGATCCCACCCTGCTCTACCTGATTCTCTTCCTGCACGACATCGGCAAGGCCCTCGGGATCAAAGGTCACAGCGAGAGCGGCGTCCAGCTGGCCGGCCCGATTCTCGAATCGCTCCAGGTCGATGCCAAGAGCCGCGAAGTCATCACGTTTATTATCAAAAATCATCTGATCATGGCACGATTCTGGCAGAAGCATAATCTGGATGATCCGCAGTCTGCCACTGCCTTTGCCGATTTGGTTGGCGATGCCGAGAAGCTTCGCTATCTCTATGTTCATACGTTCTGCGATGCGCGCGGCACCGCCGCCTCGCTTTGGAACAGCTACAAGGATACCCTCCACTCCACTCTCTTCCGTACTACCCTTGACCGCCTTCTTCTCGGAGACGCCGTCGAAAAACGAAATCTGGAGCGAAAACAGATGATCCACAAGGAACTGATCACCAAACAGATTCCTGGCATCAGTCAGGATGAGATCACCGCGCATTTCAACCTGCTCCCGGAACGCTATTTTCTGCACACCGAGGCCGGCGAAATCGCCCTGCACATCCAGATGGTCAACCGGCTGCTCAAGTCCATCAGCGAGGCGGACTCCGTCAGTTCCCTCCGCCCGATTCTCGACTGGAAAGACGACCTCAACCGCAGCCTCACCGTCGTGAACGTGGTCACCTGGGACCGGGCCGGCCTGTTCTACAAGCTGGCCGGCGGCTTCAGCGTGGCCGGATTGAATATTCTTGGCGCCAAGGTCATCTCGCGCTCCGACCATATCGCCATCGACACCTTTTACATCGTGGAACCCGGGCGCGGCGTGGTCCAGAGCCAAGCGGCCATGGAGACCTTTGCGCGCACCGTCGAAACCGCGCTCATCCAGAACAACGACCTCTATCCCGCCATTGTCGCCCAGGCCCAGAAGATCAACAGCAGCCGGTATTCGACCGAGAGCAACACGCTGCACGCGTCATTTCCGCCCACCGTCGAGGTTTACCATGAACTGGCAATGATGCGCACGATCATCGACATCCAGACGCGTGATCAGATCGGGCTGCTGTACCGGCTGGCCAAGGTCATCTTTGATCATGGCTTCGACATCACTTTCGCCCGGATCAACACCGAGCATGGCGTCGCCCTCGACACGTTCTATATCGAAAGCGCCAACCACGAACCCACGGAGGACACAGCGCGCCTTCACGCACTGCGCGATGCGCTGGCCCGCGTCATCGCGCCCGCCGCCGTCGAGCAACCGGCCGTTTGACCGGTTTCTGATGTCGTCATGGTCGCGGCACCCGCCAAACTGCCCGACGTGGATTCCCCACCTCCAGTCGAGGCTGTCTCTGCGGTCTCCGCCCTCTCTCCTCCGGTTTCCGCCGATCCCCGCGCCCTCCCGGCGCTCTATCGAATCGCGTCGGTCGGGGCCCGGACGGATGACCCGCGGGCCGCGCTCCAGATCATCCTCCTTGAGCTCACCGGTTTGTTCCACGCCACCTGCGGTTCGATTGCGCTGCTGAGCCCAGACACCGGCCGCCTCGAAATTGAGATTCAACAAGGTTTGCCTCCGGACTGTGCCGCCACCGGTCTTCGCCTGGGCCAGGGTATCACCGGCTGGGTCGCTTTCCACGGCCGCGCGCAACTGGTGCCCGACGTCGCCGCCGACCCGCGCTACATTTTGTTGCGGGCGGACGTCAGGTGCGAAATGGCGGTTCCGATGGAGGCCAATGGCCAGATCATCGGCGTCATCAACCTCGACAGTGACCGGCTCGGCGGATTCTCCGGAGCGGATCTCGCGCTCCTCGAACGCCTGACCGCCGAGACCACCGCGGTGGTTAAAGGTCTCTGGCAGCTCCGTCAGCTCCAGGGCAAAGCCCGCCAGCTGGAGACGCTCATCACGATCGGCCAGTCCCTGGTGTCCAAACTCGAGGCCCAGGAGCTCTTCGACACGGTCACCCGGGAGGCGCGCCAGATCATGGGTTCGCGCCTCTGCGCGCTCTACCTGCACGATTCCGCCGAGGCGACCGTGCAATTGGTCTCCCTGTCGTTCTCGGCGCCGCCGAATGTCGCCGCCGCTGCCGGATCCACCCCGCTGCCCGCGGGCCACCTGCCGCTCGACCACTGTTTGATCGCGTCTGTCCTGCACGCGAAGCGGCAGATCGAGTTTCAGAATCTGCCGAACCCGGAGTACGCCGACGTCATCGATCTCCCGCGCCGTCACGACCTGCATTCGATGCTGGCGGCCCCGCTGCTGTTCGAAGGCGAAGCCATTGGCGTGCTCGGTGCGTTCACCGACCAGCCGCACCGCTTCAACAACGACGAGAAACGCCTGCTCGGCGCCCTGGCCAGCCTCGGCGCGGTAGCCATTCAGAACTCCCGGCTCTATGCCCGCGTCTTCCAGAGCGAGGAATCGCTGCGCAAGAACGACCGTCTCACCACGCTCGGCCTGCTCGCTGCGGAAATCGCCCACGAAATCCGGAACCCGCTCACGGTCATCAAACTCCTGTACGGAAATCTCAATCTCGACTTTTCGGAGGTCGATCCGCGCCAGAAGGACACCCGCGTCATCAGCGAGAAACTCGATCAGCTGGAGGCGATCGTCACCCGCGTCCTCAATTTTGCCAAGGCCCCCTCGAACCTGCATTCGCGCTGGACGGTGGTCGAAATCGTCGAGGATACGATTGTGCTCATCCGGCTGAAGCTCGCCCAGGGCAAGGTCCGCCTTCATTTCCAGCCACCAAACCCGTCGCCGGTCGTCGACGGGCACAAGGGCCAGTTGCAGCAGGTGCTCCTCAACCTGCTGCTGAATTCGATGCAGGTCATGCCGGACGGCGGCGAAATCACGGTGGTCTGCGCGACGGAAGACCGGAATGGAGTTCCGGTGGTCAATCTCGATATCACTGACACCGGACACGGCATTCCCGAAGCGATCCGCGACCGGATTTTCGACTCATTTCTCAGCGGCCGGCCCGACGGCACGGGGCTCGGGCTCGCGATCGTCGAACGCATTCTCCACAGCCATCACGGCAGCATCGCCGTGCTCGCCACCAGTCCGAGCGGGACGACCATGCGCGTCACGCTCCCGCTGGCGCGCTCCTGAAACCGGAGCGCGGAAAGCGGAAACCGAAGAGCGGATATTGGAAAACGGAGACCGGAGCGCTTGAGAGATAGGTTGTCCGAGAATGTCCTCGCGGCTCTGGCCCTAGCGATCGAAAAAATCATTCAGCCGCGGGAGTCGAATTCCCTCTCCGGATACGCGAATCCGGCGGAACAGAATGCCAATGTGGAACTCAGGAATCCGGGGAACGAGGTCGTAGATCGCAGCGCGACGAATAGTCGCCGGATCAACCAGTTTTCCTGATTTCCCCATACTGAAGACGTTCCCCAATGGTCATTTGGCCGCACAAGCAGCTCGATCTTCCTCTTTCCGGGCCACAATTGGCGACGGCAGTATTTGTGAAACCGCTCTCGGCATCCGACCAAGGCCCCGCAGGAGGAGATTGCCGCCGGGCGCGCCTTACTTCAGACTGGTTTCATGTTCACGACTCTCGTCATGACCGTCATCGGGGCCGACCGGCCCGGTCTCGTGCAAATGGTGGCCGCCTGTGTGGCCGACCATGGCGGCAACTGGCTCGAAAGCCGGATGTGCCACTTGGGTGGACAATTCGCCGGGATTCTCCGGGTCGAGGTGCCGACGGCGCGCGCTGAAGCGCTGGGACGCGCGCTGCTCGACCTGGCTAAGAAGGGCCTGCACGTGACGGTGCAAACGGAGGGCGGTGCGCTTCCAGCGATGACCGGCTCGACGGTCACCATCGAGTTGGTCGGTCAGGATCACCCCGGGATCCTGCGACAAGTGTCGGCCGTGCTGGCCGCGCACCGGGTGAATGTCGAGGAGCTCGCCTCCGAATGCGTCAGCGCGCCCATGGGCGGCGGCAATCTGTTCCAAGCCCGCGCCACCGTGCTGGTGCCTCCCTCGGTCAACATGTCCGCGCTGCGCGCCGATCTCGAGAAGATTGCCGCCGACGTGATGGTTGACCTGAAGCTCTGCTGATACCGGAGACCGGAAACCGGATAGTTAGGATCCGGAAAACTGATACCGGAGAGCGGAGACCGGAAACCGGATAGTCAGATTCGGAATCGTGAGATCGGATAGTGAATGCCGGATAGTCATGCGTCGGCAATCACCCAGATTTGATCGTCAAGCGTGCTCGCGGGCGGTTCTGATCGAGGCGACGACAATGGCAGTGATCTCATCACCTTCCTTCATCAATCCTCCGATCTTTCCGGGCTCCACCCTGCCCGCATCGCTCAACAATTCCATCCAGTAAAGCGACTCGTCGCACTCCTCCTCGACGATGCTCATCTTGGCTATGAAGTCCGCGCGGGACTTCGCTCGGATGGAAGAACGGTAATTGGCCCCAACAGATGTCCCGGCACGCAAGAGCTGGCCGCCCAAAGTGCGTGTGATTTGGTCCGAAGGCAGTGATTCCACCAAGCGAACGATGTTCAGAGCGTAACCCTTTGTGCGTTCCTTGAAATCTTCTCGGTTCATGACTTCAATCATCTGCCGGTCCGCCGTCAGAAAGAAATCCAAAACTCTCCACCGATTATCTCTTCCGCAATATCCGCTCTTGGCTCTTGCGCCCGCTCTCTGGTTTCCGGCATCCGCTCTCCGGTCTGCGCTTTCCGGTATCCGGCATCTGCTCTCCGGTATCCAGTCTCCGCTTTCCGGTTTCGGCTCACTCGTCGAGTTCGACGTTCCAGTAGGCCAGGTCGAGGAAATCCTTCCACATCTCCCGGTGGCGCGCCCCGAGCACGAGCGAAATGACCGGCCGCCACTTGGGCCGCACCGGCTTGCGGATCAGCCGCACCCCTGCCTCGTGCGGCAGCCGGTTGGCTTTGCGCGTATTGCACTTGATGCACGAGCAAACGATGTTGTCCCACGTGGTCCGGCCGCCGTAGTGTCGCGGAATGACGTGATCGAGGTTCAAATCCTCCCGCGGGAAACGGGCGCCACAATACTGGCATTGGTTCTTGTCCCGTTCGAACACGTTGTTGCGCGTGAGCTTCAATTCCTTGCACGGCAGCTTGTCGAAGAATGTCAGCAGGATCACGCGGGGCAGCCGGATCGTGTGGCGCACCGTATGCACCGAATCGAGGTCCGAGAGCGGCGGATTGTGCCGCGAAAAATCGATCCAATCCATCATGGAGAACACCTTGAAGTCGTCCTCGGCATGATGCACGACATGGGCATGGCCTCGCGCCAGCAGCGCAAAGGCCCGACGCGCACCGATCACATTCACCGCCTGCCACAGGCGATTGAGGACCAGAACCGGTTGGTCAAGCGCGGCATCCATGACGAAGCTGGGAGCTAACAACCGCCCCGTAACCTGTCAAGCAACGCACCGGCAGCCCGGCGCATCTCCCGATTGACGGTTATTCCGGGTGTTGTCCGAATGTGGCGCGGCCATCCCTGGCTGCATCGGTTGCAGGCTGGAAGCCTGCGCTACGAAACGCGACTGCTCGTTCATCACCGATAGCGCCGGCCTTCCGGCTGGCTTCACCGTCAACCGGCAGATGCGCCCCACCGCCACCAATGTCGCTATTCCCGCTTGATCTGGTGCAACTCGGTCATCTCTTCCCGGAGCCGTTGGCTCATCACTGCGGAAGTCGCGCCCGGCGCAAGCCCATCGGCCCTTCCCCCCTTCCGCTTGAGTTCAGGCGGGCGGGAGCGCCGTCTCGCCGTCAGCGCATGGGCGAGTTGCAGGACCTCCTCGCGATCAAACGGCTTCTTCAGGATAAACGTGCGATCAGACGTGCCAATCCGGGCGAACATCTCCTCCCAGGAATAGTCAGAATACGCCGTGCAGATCACCACGGGAAGATAGGGGTCCGCCACCCAGAGCTTGGGCGTGACCTGGATTCCGTCCCATCCCGGAGGCATTCTGACATCGACAAACGCCACCGCGTAAGGCCGCCCCTCCTGGATGGCATGATACACGTGGGCCAGACCCGCTTCACCCTGGAAAGCTGAATCGATCTCGAACTCGCTTTGCTCCCCCAGCGGCGCCGTGCTGCCAAACAACTCTGCCTCCAGCGCCTCCAGTTTCGAACTGCTGGTTCGATCCTGACAGAGGATCTTGCGAAAATCCTCGTGGATCGCCGGATTGTCATCAATCACGAGAATCCGGTGCCTGGTCTTGGGGGCCGGGCTGATCATGCGTACGTGTTTGCCCCACTACGGCCCATTTCTGCAGGAATTTCAAACGTTACCGCACCTGCAGGGTGTCGCCTTCGAACGTGAGACCGAGCGCCGGTGCGACGACCGCTTTCCGGCCGCCCTGTTTGCACACTCGGCCGGCCAGCCAGGCATCGTAGCCGGCAGACCGCGCCGCCTCGACCGTGGCAGCCGCGAGTTCCGGCGCGACATACGCGGCAAATCCCACGCCCATGTTGAACGTCGCATAGGCCTCGCGCAGTTCAATCGGGCCCGCCTTCATCAAGAACCGGAACAACGCCGGCTCAGTCCGCACGGAACTGATCTCGTAAACGAACGGCTCATCCAGCCGCATCAGCTTCCGCCAGCCGTGGCCCGTGACATGCGCCACGTAGTTGAGTTTCAGCCCGCGCCGCTGACATTCCCGCACGAACGCCACGTAGATGACTGACGGGGCCAGCAGCGCCTCGCCGTAGCTGCGTCCGTCTCCGACTGGCGTCTGATAGCCCTGCGGCAGCTGGTCCGCGATCTTTCGGCAGAGTGTGAGGCCGTTGGTCTGCACGCCCGACGAAGCGAGAAAAACGATCGCATCGCCGGCGCGCACGTCACCGGTAATGCGCAGATTCTTGGGCGCAATCCGCCCGACGGCCGAACCGGCCAGAACAATGGCGGTCGTCTCCACGATTCCCCGCAGCGTCGGCGTCTCTCCGCCGCCCCACACCGCTCCGGCCTGCCGGCAGCCCTCGGCAAAACCCTCGACCAGGTGTTGCGCCCGCGGTTCGTCGGCAAACCAGCTGGAATCGCCCACGGCGGCGTGCATGGCGACCGAAACCGGCAGGGCCCCGCAGGTCACCAGGTCGTTCACGATGGTCGCCACGGTATCAATGCCGATCTCGCGATAGTAACAACGCCCGCCGGTCGCCCGGACCGCATCGGCCGCGAGGTTCTTGGTTCCCAGCCCCTCCTCAACGTGGGCGAGATAATGATCCTCGGCCTCGAGCAGGTAGGCGCTTTCGCCACGCACGGCCGGCGGCTCCCGATAGCCATGGCCCCCCAAAGCGCTGGCGGTGGCACCGGCCGCCCGCTGGCAGGCGCGCTTGAACGCGTCAAGCTGGTCGTACCGGACGCCGGAGGCTTCGTAGGAAAGAGCCATGAGCAAGGGAGTCAGGAGCTAGAATCCAGAATGCAGAAGCGAGAATTCAGAAGTCAGAATCTAGGATCAAGAAGGCAAGGCCGATAAAGTCGTGGGAGATTTCGTGCCCCCGGGGCGATTGTCCTCGGGTTCCTAGCTCCTGCCTCCTGGCTTCTGCCTTCTGTCTCCTCTCTTCTCTTTTCGTTCTTCGATCTTTCATCTTCCTTCTAGTAGCTCCGGCCCTCGTTTTTCTCGAAATAGTTCACGTAGGCCTGATTCGCCACCCGATAACCCCCGGGCGTCGGATACTTGCCCGTGAAATACCAGTCGCCCGTGTGGTTGGGCACGGCCACGTGCAGGTTTTCGATGGTCTGATAGATGATCTGGACCGGACCGGTCCATTCGATATTCCGCGGTAGAACCAGCTCCGCAATCTTGGCCGAGATCTCCGCCGCCGTGAAGGGTTCGTAGAGGCGGCGCACATGATTCACCGTGCTCGCGCCCGCCTGGTCGAGTTCGCGCCGGCAGAGCCCGTAAACCTCCGCGAGCAGATCGCCCTGGCCCCGGTCCTTCAGCAGAGCCACCGCCGCCTCGAACGCGACGAACTTGCCCAGCTCTGACATGTCGATGCCGTAACAGTCGGGATAACGGATTTGCGGCGCGGTTGAGACGATGACGATCTTTTTCGGATTCAGGCGCGAAAGGATGCGGATGATGGAGCGCCGCAGCGTGGTGCCGCGCACGATCGAGTCGTCCACGACCACCAGATTGTCCGTCGGCCGCACGGAACCGTAGAAAATGTCGTAGACGTGCGACGCCAAGTCATTGCGCCATTTCTCCTGGCCGATGAACGTGCGGATCTTGATGTCCTTGCTGACCACTTTTTCGGCCCGCGGCCAGTTGCGCAGGATGAGGTCATCGATCAACGCCTCGTCCAGCGTTCCCTTTTTCGCCGCGGCCATAATGTCCCTCTTCACTTCATCGCGCCGCCGCAGGCGCAGCGCCTCCATCAGGCCGTAGTAGGCGACCTCCGCCGTGTTCGGGATGAACCCAACCACGCTGTTCTGCAGGTCGTGATCGATGGCGGCCATCACCTGGTCCGCCAGCTGGGCGCCCAATGCCTTGCGCTCGCGGTAGATGTCCTGGTCGTTGCCGCGGGAGAAATAGATGCGTTCAAACGAGCAGGCGGCACGCGGCAGCGGCGCGGTGAAGGCGGTGGACGTCAGATGGCCGTTCTTCTTGACGACCACGACATGACCGGGCGGAACCTCCCGGACCGAGGCGGCGTCCAGGTCAAACACCGTCATGAGGGGAGCGCGCTCGGAGGCGAACGCCACGACCTCGTCGTTTTGGAAATAGTGGCACGGCCGGATGCCCGAGGGATCGCGCACCATGAAAGCATCGCCGTTGCCGATCATGCCGGCCATCGCATAGCCGCCATCCCAATTTTGGGAGGCCCGGGTGATGATGCGGACGAGGTCGAGTTCCTCCGAGATCCGGCGGGAGATCTCCGCGCCGGTCAGGCCGCGGGCCCGCAGCGCCTGATAAAGGCCCTCGTGTTCCTCGTCGAGGAAGAAGCCGATCTTCTCGAGCAGCGCCTGCGTGTCCGAGGAAAAAATCGGATGCTGGCCGATCGCGATGAGGCTTTTGTTCAGCTCCATCGTGTTGGTCATGTTGAAATTCCCCGCCAGCATCAGGTTGCGCGTCGGCCACGGGCTGCGCCGGAAGAACGGGTGGGACGCGCTCAGGCTGTAGCCACCGGAGGTGCCGTAACGCAAATGCCCGAGGTAGAGCTCCGCCCCAAAGTCGAAATTCTTTTTGACCGTTTCGGTGAACTCCGGGTGGATCGTGCCGCTGGCGACCATTTCACCGTATTGCTGGAGGAGCTCCTTGAAAATCCGATCCAGCGAATTGGCCTTGATGTTGCGCTCGCGAAACATGAACGGCTCGCCGGCCGGCACATCGAGCTTCACGCACGCCACTCCCGCGCCATCCTGGCCGCGGTTGTGCTGCTTTTCCATCAACAGGAACAGCTTGAAGAAGCCCCAAAGCGGTGTGCCGTACTTCTCCTGGTAAAAGGAGAGCGGCTTACGCAGCCGCACCAGCGCCACACCGCATTCGTGTCCGACGGAATCACTCATGTTGCCCTGATTCAAAAGTTCCCCGACCGCCCACACCGACCCCTTGTGCCGGGAGCTGGTTCTTGGTGGATGCCAGGTGGTGGTTCATCCTCTCGGTTGAGAAGGGTCCATGATATCGAAGAGACAAACCCGAATGGTCAACGGCTTTCTCGCTCCTCCTTGACCGCGCTGCCCAGGTTGATGAGCATCGGGCCCGACCATGCTGATTCTCCGCGGCTCTCTTGCCCTCTCCCAATTCCAGCTGCAAAAGCTCCTCCAGGACCTTGCGGCCGCCGGCCTGCCGATCCGCGCCATCGGCGCCGAGTTTGTCCACCTCGTTGACCTGGCTGGCTCGGAGCCCGCTCGCCGAGAGCATGCCGAATCCACCGGCTTGACGACCGCCGAGCGCGGCATTCTCGAAAAACTGCTCACGTACGGCCCCACCCGTGCCGCCGCCGAAGTGAAGGGAATCCTCCAGGTCGTCGCCCCGCGTCCCGGCACGATTTCCCCCTGGTCCTCCAAGGCCACCGACATCGCCCACACCTGCGCGCTGGAGACGGTCAAGCGCATCGAGCGGGTGATCGCCTACCGGGTGGATTGCGGTTCAGACCTCCCGCTCCCCGCTTCTCATTTCTCGCTTCTGCAGCAGAAATTGCACGACCGCATGACGCAGGTCGTCTTCGAGGATCTCGCCGCCTGCGAAGCCCTGTTCCGTCAGGAGTCCCCGCGCCCGATGATCAGCGTGCCCGTGCTCGCCGAGGGCCGCACCGCGCTCATCGCGGCGAACCGCGCCCTCGGCCTGGCCCTGGCCGAGGACGAGATCGACTACCTGGTCAAGAGCTTCACCGCCCTCGGCCGCGATCCCAACGACATCGAGCTGATGATGTTCGCGCAGGCCAATTCCGAACACTGCCGCCACAAGATCTTCAACGCCACCTGGGAAATCGACGACGTGCCGCGCGACCACTCGCTGTTCCAGATGATCAAGAATACCTACCAGCTGCACCGCGACGGCATCCTCTCCGCCTACCAGGACAACGCCGCTGTCCTCGTCGGCACCCGCGGCGGCCGCTTCTTCGCCGACCCTAGGACGAACGAGTACGTCACCCG
>CAVRNM010000060.1:0-18176 GCA_963722225.1 uncultured Verrucomicrobiae bacterium | reverse complement strand
CGGTCGACCTGGATGATCCCGCCGGACCCGGCCAGCGCCACCGAGCCCTGCGCGATCAACGGTCCGGCCGCCGCGCCGGGCCGGCCCCAGGAGGGCAGGCTGGCGTCGAAGCTCGCCTGCGCGGAGACTTCCCCACCCGGCTTCACCGTGAGTTCGCCCCGCCCGTCCAGCTGGTCGCCGGTGTCGGTCACGACGCTCAAATTGGTCAACTGGACGCCGGTTCCCTCCCGGGAATGCTCCACTTCGGCATCGAGCCGGACGTCGCTGGAGCGCAGCACGACCCGGGCGCCCTGGCGGATCGCCAGTCCGTGCACGCTCAGCGGCGAAATCGTCCGCAGCCAGACCCGGTCGGCGCCATGCAGGGCGGCGACCAGTTCGCCCTCGATCTCGTCACCGGAGACCTCGACTCCGGGGAAGAACGGTCGTATCCATTTAACCGGTACTCCATCGAGATTGATGTGGACCAGCTCCCGCTGCGCGCCAGACGGCGTGACGGCGCCCGTCGCCAGGTTCACGGTGAAGGCCTGCACCGCTCGCACGGAGAGCACCGGCGGCCCGGCCGTGATCCTCGCCGTCAGGTCCGCCACCCGCAACTGGCGGCGATCGTACCGCAAATCGAACGTGCCCGTCGCGCCGAGTCCGGTGATTTCGCGCAGCCGGGGATCGACGAAATCCAGCCGGCTGGCGTTGCCGCTCAACCGTCCCGCCAGCTGCAGGTTCTTTTCGACAAAACTCACTTCGAACCGGCCGTCGCCCGAGACCGAGAACTCCGGCACGGCGAAGCCAAGGGCGAACGCCGTCACCTGCCGGTGGTTGGCCAGAATCTGCCAGGATCCAACCAGGGTTGATGAGCCGGCGACATAATCGCCGTCCAGATTGAGCAACCGGTTGACCGCGCCTTCCTCGATCGAATTCAGCGCCACCGAGTAGGTCTCGCCCGCCGGGGTGCGCGCCAGAACCACGTCCGACTGCAAGCGGGCGGCGGCGGGAACCAGCGGCCCGCGCGCGACTGCGTCCAGGTGGATGCCGACCCGCTCGATGGCCGAACGCCCGTCCAACGTCGCGGTCAAGGCGCCCCGCGCCGTGACCTCGTCAACCGGGGCGCCGGGATCTGGATTCCGGATGGCCGCGTCAAAATCGAACTCCGCGGCGCGCCGCGGACCGAAATGCCCTCCGGTCAGCTTCACCCGCGCCCCTCCCGGCAACTTTCCCGCCGTCCGGGGAAAGACGACATCGGCCTCGACCTCGCAGGCGTCGAGCACGACCTCGCAAGGCAGATGAAAATGGTTGAGAATACCGGTAAAGGCCGGCGGGGGCTGGGCGCCCGGCGCCGCCGCGCCCGGTTCCGCAACCGGTGGACCGTCGATCGGGACATCCGGCCAGCTGGGATTGGGCGACGCGCCCCCGGCGCGCTCTCCCGCCGATCCGGCAGACCGGGTCAGATCCACCGTCATTCCCGTCACCCGGGCCTGGTGCAGGATCAGCCGCCGGTGCACGATCGCCTGCCACCACGAAAGGTCGAAGGACGCCTCCGCGACCGCCACCCGCACTCCCGCCTCCTGCCAACGCAGACCGCGAATCTCCGCCGCCCCCGGGCCGATGGCCACGTAATCGACGGCGAGCGCCAGTCCCGGCTGACCCGAAGCGATCCAGAGCACCACCCGGCGCTGAACCGCCGGCAGAAGCGCAACCGTCAGGGTCAGGGCCGCCACTGCGACCACCGCCCCCAAGACGAAGAGCCATGACCGGACTGTTTTCACGTTCGAGGCGAGATTTCAGGCGAACATCGGCGCGGTCAATCCCAGTCCACAATACGGTTTAGGAATGCCTTGAGAAGAAAAACCGGAACACTGCCGGCCCGGGACCGAAGCCGCACTGGAGGGCGCGTATTCCGCCGGCGGAGAAAGGAGTTGCTGCGGAGCCAGGATGGAAACCGGCTATCGGCTGATATCGGCGAGAAAGTCTTCCATCGTGGCGTAACGGCCAAGCAGCGTGCGCGCGGCCGCGCACCGTTCCGCCGGGACCAGGCCCGTGTTCTCGGCGAGAAAGACGATGTAGCGGGCGATGCCCCTGGCGAAATTCAGCCGGCCCTCGCCGCTGATGGTGTAGAAACGCGCGCGCTGCCGGTAGCCAGGGACGGTGTGGTCGCCGAGGGCTTCCTTCTGCGCCCTGCCCCCGGCCGCCAGCACGAAAAGAAAGTTGTACTCGAACCAGAACATGTGGTCCGGACTGGCCGGAAGCTCGGCCACCGCCGCCCGGGCGGCGGCGGCCGAGTTGAACACGTCGGCCGACCGGCCCGCCTTGGTCAACGCGTCGGTGATGAACACCCGGGCCATTTTCTGCTCGGTCACATCGGCGCTGAAGGCCCCCTGCACCGCCAGCTCCGCGGTGAAACGGTACCAATCGCGCCATAACGCCTGATCCGCCTCGTTCTTCGATTGCGCCAGCGCCACGCCCATCTCGTAGGTGTAGCGTCCGCTGGTCTTGATTTCCAGCCGCCCGCCGGTCACCCGGCCCATCACCTGATAATTCCCGGCGGATTTGCCCGAGCCCGAGTGGAAGCCGATGCTCGCGCCAAACTGCCGGCAGACCGCCCACTGCCGCTCGATCAGCGTTTGCAGCGCCGCATTGTCTGCATACGGCGTGTTCTTCTGAAACCCGAAGGCGGGCGCGATGAAATTGACCGGCATCCCCATGATTTCGCAAAGGGCGAGCATGATGGCGGTTGTTTCCGGGGTTGTCAGGCCGGACAGCTCGTCGATCGACAGCTCGCGCAGGTACTTCCGTCCCACCGGAGTCGTGAAGGCCCGCGCGCGCGCGACACGGTACTTTTCGTCCCGCGCCTTCATCTTCTTTATCGCGGGCCAGACGTAGCACAACAGCGCGTCGAACTGCCCGTCACCGAGCCGGAGCCCGCAGGCCGCCACCCGCGCCTGCACTTGCTGCACCAGCGTGGAATCCAACTGGGCCTGGACGTAGTCGCGCCGCGCAGCGACTCCTTCCGGGACCTGGGTTTGGGCCAGCTCCGGCGAAAGATCGAACGTGATGTAGCTCGCCAGCAGACAACCCGCGACCAGCTGGTCCTCGCGGTCGTCGAATTTGCCCCCAATCGGCTGGTGGTCGGCGTTGAAACTCCAGGCGATTCCGCGGTGATGGAAGCCCGTCTTGAGTTTCGACAAGACACAACCATGGCTCATGCCCTCGACGCTCTGGCCCTGATGCCCCTCGGGTACATTCGTGCCGATGAACGGGAAGGGCACCGTGTCGAGCCGCCCTTCGAGCATCGCGTTCACGTCGTAAACCAATTCCCGCGGAATGGAATTCTGGTTCGCGGTGACGCCGATTTCGAGCGCGCTCATCGCCCATTCTACCGCCGGCCAGTGCAGGGTCGTGAACCGGGCGCCGATCCCCAGCGTGCTCTGTCCCAGTTTCGCACCCGCCGTCGGAAAAATGGTCGAAGCGGCGTTATGCTCCTGGATCAGGTTCTTCAAGCCCAGCAGGTTTTCGAACGTGGCGGGGAACGCGAAGGCCCCGCCCTCCAGCGCGACGCCCTCCCGCAGCACGGCGTTTCCGTCAACCCCGGCCCGCGGCTCCAGCCGCCACGCGCAATCGCCCGTCACCATGTGTTCCACGAGCTGCCAGGCCCCCGCGGCGGTCTCGAATCCGCTCTTTCGCCAGAACCTCGATCCGGAGCCTCCCGCCTTCAGGGCGGTGGCAAACGCCGCCCAGTCGAGACAGAAGTCGGGCGACACGCAGGGATTCTGGGCGATGCGCATCTCATGCTGCAAAAGGAAGCGATTGACCGGGGTCATAACATCCAAATCGGAGCACGTGTCCCAATTCGGCGCGAGTGTTTTCCCGCCCGGGTGTTTGCGACGCCACAACCGCGCGGCCCAGCAAACTGTCCGTTGCGATGTTGTAGGGCGGGGTTCGGCGACCCCGCCCTACATCCGGCTACGCCGTTCCGCGCCAAAATAAAAACCGATCCCAACCCCAGGCTATCGAGCCGGCAGGAACGCAGGGGCTTGTTCGATGCTGCAGCCGATCGCCCAGCCGGTGATCCGGTCAACCAGGACAACCGGGCAGGCGCACGTTCCGGCGACATTACGGAAATCCACCGGCAGGTCGAGGCGCTGCGTCCGCCCGTTGCGCCAATGGTCGTTGCGCCGGCTCAATTCGGGCAGGACCGCGCCCGGCAGAGGCTGCCAGTCAAAGCGCGACACCGCCGGGCCCTGGGCCGGATCTGCCGAATCGGCCGCGGCGGGCTCGACCGCCACCCAGTACCAGCAGCGGATCCCGTTGGCAGCCTTGATCACGACGATGCCCTGATCCACCGCGATGTTCGCAATTTCGCGGCCATCGCCCCGGCAGAGGACATAGCGGCCGGTGCCTGGCGGAGTTCCACCGGACCAGGCAATCTCGGCCCGGGCTCCGCTCACCGAGGCGCTCCCGGCCCCCGAATCGGAGACGTCGCGCCACCGCAACGAGCCGGCCGCCGCCAGGTCGGACGGAGAGACTTCCACCGCGCAGCCATTCGACAACACCGGCTTTCGGAACGACGCGGGAATCTGGCCCTGCCGTTCCGAGAGGTATTGTTCCCGGAGGCGCCCGATCAAATCGTCTTCGCCCGCACGCACCGGTTGCGTCGGCAAGATCACATCCTGGACCAGCTGCGGCCGCCAGGACGAAACCCGGACGCGCACCGGCCGGCCCAACCTTTCGCCCATGGTGGATTCCCCGCCAGCAGACGGAGACGCGCCCGAGGGCACGCCTGCCTCGAGCGATGATGATTCCCCGCCTGCTGATTCCGCGTCCGGCCCCGGGCTCCCGCCCGCCCGGTGCGGTGCGCGGGCGGCCGGCGTCCTGGCGATCGCAGCCGGCGGCGCTTTTGCCCGCGATCGGTCCGGCGGCGGATCCACCGCTTCAGCTGCGCCCGCCGTGCTGGTATCGACGGGTGTGGCTGCTGCCGCCGGTGGCGGGCCTCCCGCCTGGTTTGATTCCGGTGTTGCTCCCGGCTGCTCCGACTGCCGGCCCGGCAAAGTCGTGGGCCCGGCGGAGGTTGTCTCCGATTCCGACTCCATCGACCCGGCCGGCGGCGGCGAATTGGCTGGCGTCGATGTTGGAAGTGATGCGCGCTGCGCTTTGGCGGCACCCTGCCCCGTTGCGGCTGCTGCCGCCCCCCCAATGCGGCGGCGCGGGGATCCGACGCACTGGTTTGATCGGGCGACTCGTCAGCCGCCATGGGCGTTCCTGATGCGGTTGGAGGGCTGGAGCCCGCCGGGGCGTTTCCGCCCGTCCCCGCGGTTGGCGGCGCGGCGCCCGACTTCGCGCCTGACGCCCCGGCGGAAGCGCCACCGGACTCACTGGAATCCAGCGAGTCATCTGCCTGATCGTTTCCCCCTGACGACGAACCACCGGCCACCGTTCCTGTCTCGGGTGAAGTCTTGCCCGACCTGGCGCCAGTCGTTGCTGAACGCGCCGCGCCCCGGCGGTTTGAGGTCCCTTCCGAATCAGCCGAGCCGTGGTCCGCCGCCACCGGCGCGACGGAAGTTCCCGCCCCAATTTCGGGCGGCGCAGGCGGTGCTGCGGCCGGCGCGGCCTCCGGCAACTTCAATGGTTCTCGGACCGGCAATGACTTGGCCGAGTCACCCGCCACTTCCGGTTCCTCTCTTTTTGGTGCGTCGGCGACGACGGACGGCCGCGGCAAATCTTCCGGCGCGCCGCTTGCCGCCGGCGCCGCCTTCTTTGCGGCACCGGGCTGGTCCGCCATTTCCGGGCGGCTCTTCCCCGCGGGAGGATGGCTGGCCGGACGGCCCGCGTCGGGCCCGGTATCCTTGGCGCCGGCGGACTTCGCCAACTGGGGTTCCGCTTCGGGAGGTGCGGACGACGATGGCAGATGCGAACCCTGGTGGTCCCGCGCCGACGTCGGCGGCGTGCCAGGACTGGCGACAGGAAAAGAGGACGACGGCCGGCCCAAGTCCGCCAGGCGAGATGACCGCACCCGTTCGCTGCCGCCGCCGCTCTCCGTCATCCGACCCCCGGAGAACGTCGACTGGCCCGGCGGGACGTCCGCCCTGCGTTCATCGGCGTTCCACAGATTCCATGCCCACCAGCCACCACCTGCAACTGCCAGCGCCGCCGTGGCGATGACGGTGCCCCACAACCAACGACGCCCGGGGGTCGCACGACTTGTCGTCGCCGCCGCCGCTTCCGCCTTGGCCGTGGGCGCCACCGGCCGGGGCGGTGAATCCGGCGAATCGGTCAGCGACGTTCTGCCCGAAGCAACGGTCACCGACGTGCTACGTAATTCGAGGTTGGCGATGGAAGCCCGCTCCACCGTCACCACCACCCCGCTGACCGGGAAATCGACCCGGTCGGAGATTACCCGGACCCGGTGGGTTCCCGGACCGATCTTCTGGAGGCGAAAGCCGCCGGAGGCGTCGGATCGTGTTCGCGCCAGGCACACGCCGGTCCGGCTTTCGATCACGACTTCGAAATCCGGGGCGCCCTTCTCCCCCACCAGCACCGCTCCGCTGACTTCGCAATCGTGCGCATCGGGATAGAATGGCTGCGCCGGGACCGAGGCACCCCAACTGTGAAGTTTAACTCCAGCATCGGTGCGGCAGGCAAAAGCCGCCAGTTTCGCATCCGGATTCCCAGTCAGATTCGCGACCATTTCATTCACCGTCGACTTCAGTTGATCGACGCCCTCCTCCGGATTGAGTCCGCCGAGGGCCTCCGCACTCAATTCGGAACCATCCAGATTCTTGGCAAACGACCGGTTCGCTGCCGTCAAACGGGCGCAGAGCTCGGCCAGTTCCGGCGGTGTCACCGGCTTGCTGCCGCCGGCTTCACGCCAAGTCCAGGCGACGCCGCCATCGTCAGGCCGTCGTTGCGGCGCCAACAGCACGCCCTGAAAATCCCGTGCCAACGCCTGCCAGTAATGATGGATCGAGCGGCTGCCGATCTTGGTGAGCCCAGACTGGTCGGCGCCAACGCGGATCTCGGCCACCACCCGCCGCGGGCTATCGCTCTCGCTCATGGCCGTCGTTCGCGGGCTCGCCGCTGGCTCCGCCCGCCGGAGCGGACAGAAGCGTCACGAGCCTCCAGCGGTAGGTTTGGCCGGGTTCGAGCCGGACCGTGAATCGTCGCACCGATTCGATCCCCGTGGTTCCAGTCAGCTCGGTTTGTTCGATCCGGTACTCGCCCCCCTCCAGGTCGACCTCCTGCGACTCCCGGGCCGCCAAATGCAGGGCGCGAGCCGGTCCGCCGCCGGTCGGGGAGAGCATGATCTGCCATCCACAATCGCTGAGGTTGATGACGGCGAAATGTACCGCGCGCCCGTTCCCAGCCGCGGATGGCCCGACAGTACCGCAGCCGCCCGCAAACAGCAGCAGCCCCAAGCCGATCAGGAGGGCCGATTTTGGGCATGGCTCACGCATGCTCTGATCAATCGGCACACCAACGCGGGATCTTCAGTGTCGGGAGCCCGTCGGCCTGGCACCACGCCAGACTCTTAGCTGGATTGATACAGTCGGATGTAGGGCGGGATCGCCGAATCCCGCCGATTTGCCGAGAGTGGAGCGGTGCGGCGACCCCGCCCTACAACGCCCACCGAACTCTGCGTCAAAGAATGAGCGAGAATCGCCCCCACTGCATCAATCCGTCTTAGGGAACCTTCCCGGACGGGGCTTCAAGCAACTTCGCCACCCCGGCCAGGAGGGCCACTCGGGTAAACGGCTTCGGCAGCGTGAGGTCAGCCCCAAGATGCTGGGCAATCTTCAGATACTCGCTCCCGAGCGTCTGCCCGCAGCCGGAAATGACCATGATCTTCAGCGCCTTGCGGCCGCGGCGGAGCGCCATGATTGTCTCCAGACCGTCGCCTTCCGGCATGAGCAGGTCGGTGATGAGCAAATCGAAGTCTTGCCGCTGGAAAAGCTCCAGTCCGCTCTTGCCGTCGGCCGCGCTCTGCACGTCGTAACCGGCCCGCTTCAGGATCTCACCCACCGTCAAGCGGACCGCTTCCTCATCGTCGATCAAAAGGATCCTTTTCAGGACCGGGCTGCTGGGGGTTGACTCCATTTAGGTGAGATCCGTTCTGATTGTCGGGACAATCCGGGTCGAGTCGTTTAATCTATCCAGAAATCTCTGAAGAGCCATGGGAAAGTGGATTAAAGCAGTGATCCGGCGAATTCACGGCAGCCCGAATTCCTCCGGATTCGCGTCGCGCGCCTTCAGCGCCTGCCGGAGCGCCGCGAGATCCAGCTTCGCGCCCGGTTTGACGCCGTGGTGGTGGAACCAGCCCTGGTTCATCTCGAGCGCGAACTCCAGCGCGTTACTCCGGGAGCGGGTCGGATTCTCGTCGTAGGGCAGCATCGTGTAGATTTCCTTCAACTCGCCGTCCCGGCTGAAAAACCCGATATCCAGCGGGAGCGGGGTATTGCGCATCCAGAAACTCATCGGCGTCGGTTCGCGGTAGCCAAAAAGCATCCCCTGGCTGGCCGCGAGGTCGCGCCGTCCCATCAGCCCGTGCTCCATCTCAGCCGGGAAGATGGCGAGCTGCATCTGCACGACCTGGTCCCCGACCTTGATGGCGAACCAGTCGCCCACCGTCTTCGCCGCCGGAGCCGCCGCCGGCAGGGTCCGCCCGCACCCCGGCAGGACCAGGGCGAGCGCCAACCCGCACCCGAACAGCTTCCATCGTTGACTGGATATGGCCCAAAACATCTTTGCGTTTTCTCTGGGTTTGGTGGGTAATGCGGAGCTGGCAAAACTTCAACCCTGCTTTCACCAGAGTGCAACCGCCACCTTTGCTCTACGCCGAGTCGATCAACAATCCGGATCAACGATATTTTGGCCGGATCGCGGTGCCCGATCCCTTTGTTTCCTTTCGGGCGGGCCGGCGGAAAATCTGCGTGGTGAGCGCCCTGGAGTTCCGGCGGGTGAAACGCGGATCCAGCTTCGATGTGGTGCTTCCGCTCGAGGCCTGGCACCGGCGGGCGCGCGAGCGCTGGCCCGCCCGTCGCATCGGACCCGCTGAGGTGATCGTGCTCCTGGCGGAACGCTACCGGATCCGCGCGTTCACGGTGCCGGATGACTTTCCCACGGGCGTCGCCTTCAAGCTGGTGGACCAGGGTCTGCGCCTCGTCCCTGCGGTCGGCATGATCTTCCCGGAGCGCGAAATCAAGAGCCCCGCCGAGACCGCGGCGCTCCGGGCGGGCAACCGCTGCGCCGCGCTCGGCATCGGCGCGGCCGAAGACCTGCTGCGCCGCGCCCGGGTCAGAGGCCGCTGGCTTTACCACCAGGGCCGGAAACTGACGTCGGAAGACCTGAAGTTCGCCATCGAGACCGCCTGCCTGGGAGCGGGCGGCGTCTCGCTCGACACCATCGCCGCGGGCGGCGACCAGGCCTGTGATCCGCATGAGAACGGACACGGGCCGCTCCGGGCCCACGACCTTATCATCGTCGACGTCTTTCCCCGCCTTGTGGCCACCGGCTATCACGGCGACATGACGCGCACGTTCCTGCGCGGCCACGCCTCCGACGCTCAGCGCCGCCTGGTCGCCGCGGTCCGGGCTGGCCAGCAGGCGGCGCTGGCCGCCATCCATGCCGGCGTCAACGGGCGGGAGGTGCACAACCGGGTGGTGGAGTATTTCACCGCCCGGCACTACCCCACCCGGCACACTTCGCGCGGTTCCACCGGATTCTTTCACGGCACCGGCCACGGCCTCGGTCTCGCGGTCCACGAACTGCCCCGGATTTCAGGCAGCGTCGACTATGAACTGAAGGCCGGCGCCGTCGTCACCGTCGAGCCCGGCCTCTATTACCCTGGCCTGGGCGGTGCCGCATCGAAGACGTCGTGCAGGTGACGGCCGGCCGGCCGACAGTGCTCTCGCACTACCCTTACGACTGGGAACCGCTGATGCCCGCCATCTCGCCCGCCAGGACCCGCCAACTGCTCCGGCAAGATCGCCGACCTCCGCGTCCTGGTCGTCGGCGACGTCATGCTCGACCACTACATCTGGGGCGATGCACACGCGCATCTCGCCGGAAGCGCCGGTCCCCGTCGTGAAGCGCGACCGGGAGACGGACACGGCCGGGGGCGCGGCCAATGTCGCCGCCAACGCCGCGTCGCTGGGAGCCGCGGTCGAGCTGGCCGGCGCGATCGGCCGGGACGCGAACGGCGGCCGGCTGCTGGCGCACCTCGCCGGCCGGGGCATCAAATTCGACCGGGGCTTCCTGCAGGACGCGCCACCATCACGAAAACCCGGGTCGTCGTGCGGAACCAGCAGCTCTGTCGTATCGACGCCGAGGATACACCGGCCCGCTACCGCGCCGCCTTCGCCTCGGGAAGGGCATTCGGCCGGCTGCAGCGCAAGATCGCGCAATGCCACGCGGTGATTCTCTCCGACTACGCCAAGGGCGCTGCTCACGACCGAACTCCTGGCCAGGATCACCGCCGTCGTGCGGGAGAACCACGGGTTTGTGTCGCTCGATCCCAAGCCCGCGGGCGGCAACGATTCGGACGGCCTGGATCTCCTCACGCCCAACCACAAGGAAGCGCTGGAAATGACCGGCCTGAAACCGGGTCCGGACGGCATCGATGATGCGCTGATCTGCCGGCGGATCTGGGAGCAATACCATCCCCGGAACCTGGTCGTCACGCTCGGCGCCGACGGCATGCTGCTGAGCCGCCAGGGCGTGCCCGGCCGGAGGATCCCGACGGCGGCCCGGGAGGTCTTCGATGTCTCGGGCGCCGGCGACACGGTGATCGCCGCCCTGACCCTCGCCCTGGTGGCGGGGGCGGACCTTGAGACGGCCGCGCATTTCGCCAACGCGGCGGCCGGCGTGGTCGTGGGCAAGATCGGCACGGCCACGGTTTCGCCGGACGAACTGGTGGCCTACGTGTCGCATTCGTCGTGAACGAGCCCCCGGTCAGGACGGATCGCGCGCTCTTCCTCGATCGCGACGGCACGCTGATCATCGACAAGGTCTATCTCGCCGATCCGGCGGGAGTGGAGCTGATCCCCGGCACCGCCGCCGCGCTCCGGCGCGCGCGGGAACTGGGCTACCGGCTCTTTCTTTTCACCAATCAATCGGGCATCGGCCGCGGCTATCATACGCTTGACGACACCCACCGGGTGAATGCGCGCCTCGAGGAGCTGCTGGCCCTCCCCCGCCCGGTTTTTGATGGCAGCTGCATCGCGCCGGAAGCACCGGGCCAGCCCTCCGTCTACCGCAAACCATCACCCCGTTTCATCATCGAGATGATCGCCCGCCATCGGCTTGATCCGGCGCACTGCTACCTGGTGGGGGACAACGCCAGCGACCACCAGGCGGCGCTCAACGCCGGCATCCATCCGGTCATGGTGCGGACGGGCCAGGTCGATCCCGGCTCATTGCCGGAGGTGGCGCGGCACGGCAGCCCGGTGTTTGAGAATCTCGCCGCGTTTGTGCAGACGCTGGCCTGAGCCCCGCTCGCATGCCTGAACTCGCGGAAGTCGAGTTTTACCGCAAACAATGGAATCCGGCGCTGGGCCAGCGGATTCAGGCGGTCCGCGTCCACCCCGGCGCCAGGGTGTTTCGCGGGGCCGGGGCCCGCCGCGTGGCCCGCGAGCTCACCGGCCGCCGCCTGCTCTCCTCCGCGGCCGCGGCCAAACACATGCTGTTCCGCTTCAGCGGCGGCCGCTGGCTGGGCATTCACCTCGGCATGAGCGGCGAATTGCGCCGCGAGCCCGCCGCCTACGCGCCGGGAAAACACGATCATCTCGTGCTCCGGCTGCGGAAGTGGAGCCTCGTGTTTGAGGATCCGCGCATGTTCGGCCGGGTCTGGTTTGCCGTCGGCTCCGCCCCGCCGTCGTGGTGGCAGCAGCTGGCGCCGCCCATCCTCTCCCGCGCATTCACGGCCGGCGCCGTGGCCGAGTTTCTCCGGCGGCGGCGAGGCGCGCCGATCAAGGCGGTCTTGCTCATGCAGGAACGGTTTCCCGGCGTGGGCAACTGGATGGCTGATGAGATTCTCTGGCGCGCGGCGATCCACCCCCAGCGCCCCGCCGGCTCGCTCACTCCGATGGAAACGCGCACGCTGTGGCGGGAATGCCGCCGGGTCTGCCGGCTGGCGCTCGCGGCGATCGCCGGGGCCGGCGAGGTGGTCCCACCCACGCTTAACGCCTGGATTCCCGATCGATGGCTGTTCAAACATCGCTGGGAGGACGGCGGCCGCTGCCCGCGCACCGGCGTAAAATTGGTGCGGGCCCAGGTGGGCGGCCGGACCACGTGCTGGTCGCCTGCACGACAGAGACTCTAGCCCGGATGTTTCTCAGCGCGGCAGCGCCGCAACCAAAGGTGGCGCCGGTCTGCGACTGGCGCTGCATGGCGGTCCGGTTTCCTCGACGAAAATGCCACCAGGACCCGCGCCGCGGGGATTGCGACAGGTCGACAAAAGGCGGATACGGCGCCGCGGATGGCGAATGGCAGGAGGCTGAATACCTAAGCCATTGGTTATAAATATCCTATAATATTTTCAGCCAGCGCATTAACCCCAGATTGCCTCATCCGCAGGTAGCTGGAAATTCCCCGCCAACTCACAGAAAACTCGACGATTTGATGCGCCGGTGCCACCATTTGCTGTATTCGCCATTCCCTGTCGCCGCCTGCCGCCAGCGACCGAGGCACCCCCACCCAACCCCATGTCTCAAGCTGCCTGCCGCCCCGTTCATCTGCGCTGCGAGTATTTTGAGAATCCGTTGGGCCTGGATGATCCCCAGCCGCGCCTGAGCTGGTGGCTTGACGCCGATCATCGGCGGGGGGCGCGGCAGACCGCCTTTCAGGTTCTTGCCTCTTCCGAGCCGGGCGGCAGGCCCGATCTCTGGGACACCGGCAAGGTATTGGCCGACACCTCGACGCACGTGGCCTACGCGGGCAGGCCGCTGGGTTCGCGGCAGCGCGTGTGGTGGCGGGTGCGGGTCTGGGACGAACTCGGCCGCGCGACCGAATCCACCGAACGGGCCTGGTGGGAAATGGGTCTGCTCGAACGCAGCGATTGGAAGGCCCAGTGGATCAGCGGCACACTTACCGGCGGCCGTTGGACGAGCGTTCCGGCGCCCTGCCTGCGGCGCACCTTTTTTGTCGGTGCCCGCATTGCCCGCGCCCGCCTTTACGCCACCGCGCTTGGACTCTACGAGGCGCGCCTCAACGGCCGGCGCGTGGGCGACCTGCAGCTGACGCCCGGCTGGACCGACTACCGCCGGCGGGTGCCGTATCAGTGCTTCGACATCACGTCCCTGGTCGTCGTGGGGGACAACACCGTCGGCGCGATTCTGGGCGACGGCTGGTTTTGCGGGCACATTGCCTGGCGGGGGCGGCAGCTTTACGGCGACCGGCCGAAATTCCTGGCGCAGCTGGCCATCGATTACCTCGACGGGCGGTCCGAGGTTGTCGGCACCGATTCCACCTGGAAATTCGCGTACGGCCCGCTGCTCGCCAGCGACCTGATCATGGGCGAGAGCTACGATGCGCGCCTGGAGTTCCCGGGATGGGACCTGCCCGGTTTCGATGACCGCGGCTGGCAATCCGCGCGCCCGAACCATGCCAACGGGATCCTGCTTGAGGCCATGCGCGCGCCGCCCGTTCGCGCCCTGCACGAGTTCAAGGCGCGGCTGCTGCCGGCCGCTCCCGGGCACAATTCACGGGTGATCCGCCGCTACGACTTTGGCCAGAACATGGTCGGGCGCGTGCGCCTTCGCTTGAACGGCCCCGCCGGGGCCACGGTCACGCTCCGGCACGCCGAGATGACCGAGGCCGACGGGCGGCTCCATTTCGCCAACCTGCGCACGGCCCGGGCGACGGATCACTACACGCTGCGCGGCGAAGCCGCCGGCGAGGTCTTTGAGCCGCGCTTCACGTTCCATGGTTTCCGTTATCTCGAGGTCGAAATCCATGGCCCGGACGTCGAGCTCGAAGACCCGGTGGGGGTGGTCCTGCATTCCGACCTGCCTCTGACCGGCGAGTTCTCCTGCTCCGATCCCCTCATCAATCAGCTGCAGAGAAACATTCTCTGGAGCCAGCGCGGCAATTTCGTCGCCGTGCCGACGGACTGCCCCCAGCGGGATGAACGCCTAGGATGGACGGGGGACGCGCAGGTGTTCGTCCGCACCGCGGCCTTCAACATGGAGGTGACGAGCTTCTTCAGCCACTGGCTGCAGAACGTCGCCGACGCGCAGACCGTGCGCGGCACGATTCCCGCCGTCGCCCCGGCGACCGACGACCTGCACCCCGACGGCGGACCCGCCTGGGCTGACGCGGTGACCATCTGCCCCTGGACCCTCTATCTGTGCAGCGGTGACCGCCGCATCCTGGAGCGATGTTTCCCGGCCGGCGCGCGCTTTGTCGACGAGCTGCGCGCGACCAACCCCGACCTCATCCGCCGCAAAACGGTCCACAATTTTGAAGGCTACGGCGACTGGCTGGCCTTGGATGGCAGCAACCAGACGGAGGGCGGAACGCCCAAGGAGCTGATCGGCACGGCCTATTTCGCGCACAGCGCACGCTTGGTAGCGGCTATGGCGGAGGTATTGGGAAGAAAGGCCGAGGCCAAGGCCTATTCCGCCCTGGCCAAAGCGGTGCGCGCGGCGTTTCAGCGCCGCTTTCTCACCCGCGAAGGCGCCTTGACCGCGCCGACGCAGACCGCTGGCGTCCTGGCCCTGCACTTCGACCTCGTGCCCGCCAGGAGGCGCGCCCGCGTCGCCGCCGATCTGGTCGCGGACATCGAACGCCGCGGCGGAAAACTCTCGACCGGGTTCGTGGGCTCGTCGTACCTGCCGCACGTGCTGGCCGCCACCGGACATCTCGAGGTCGCCTTCCGCCTGCTCCACCAGAAGGAATGCCCGTCGTGGCTCTATCCCGTCACCCGGGGCGCCACCACCCTCTGGGAGCGCTGGGACGGCTGGACGCCCGAACGCGGCTTCCAGGATCCAAAGATGAATTCATTTAATCACTACGCCGGCGGCTCCATCGGCGCGTGGCTTTATGCCGTGGTCGCCGGCATCGAGATCGAGCCCGCCGAACCCGGCTACAAGCACATCCTGCTCCAGCCGCACCCCGGAGGCTCCCTGGTCGCCGCCCGCGCGAAGCTCGCGGCGCCGCGGGGCGAGATCGCCAGCTCCTGGCGGTCCGCGCCCCGCCGCTTCGACTGGGAGGTCACCGTGCCGGCCAATGCCACGGCCACCGCCCGCCTGCCGGTGCCAGCGCAGGCCCGCGTCACCGAAGGCGGCAAGCCGCTGGACCGCGCGCCGGGCGTCAGCCGGATCGCGCGCGCCCGGGACGCGGTCACCTGCGAGCTGGTTTCCGGCCGCTACCGGTTCAGCGCGGAGTGGTCCGGCCAGAAGTCATGACTGCCGGGCGCCAGCGGCTCGATGAACTGCTTGTGCAGCGCGGTCTCGCCGCCTCCCGCGCGCAAGCCCGGGCCTTGATCATGGCCGGCCGTGTGCTTCACGGCACGCAGCGCCTCGACAAGCCGGGCAAGGAATATCCCGCAGATCTGGCCTTGGTGCTGGAGCAACCGCCGCGCTTTGTCGGCCGCGGCGGCGAGAAACTCGACGGTTTCCTGCGGCAATTCGCCATTGACCTGCGGACCGCCCACGTGCTCGACGTGGGGGCGTCCACCGGCGGCTTCACGGATTGCGCGCTCCAGGCCGGCGCCGCCGATGTGACCGCAGTGGACGTCGGCCGCAATCAACTGCACCCGCGCCTTCGCTCCGATCCCCGGGTCACCAGCCTGGAGAAAGTCAATGCCCGGCATCTGCAGCCGGGCGATCTCCCGCGCCCCGAATACGACGCCGTGGTGATGGATCTCTCCTTCATCTCGCTCAAGGCGGTGCTTCCGGCCGTGTGGCGTTTCCTGCGTCCCGGCGGCCTTCTCATCGCCTTAGTGAAGCCCCAGTTTGAAGCCGGCAAGGCCGAGGCGGACAAGGGTCGCGGGGTGATTCGCGATCCGGCCGTGCAGGCCGAAGTATTGGCCGGGGTTACGGCGTTCGCCCTGCGCGAACTGCCCGGCGCCGTCCTGGTCGGCTCGATGATCTCCCCGCTGGCGGGCGCCGACGGCAACCGGGAGTTCCTGCTCGGGCTGCGGAGGGACGGTGACGTAGCTCCAGCCAAACCTATGCCGTTGGAATTGTAGGGCGGTGTCGCCGGACCCCGCCATTCTTCCGAGGGCACGGCGGGGTCCGGCGACCCCGCCCTGCATCAATTCAATTTCGGATATTGCGAGCGAAACGACGATTCGACCATATCGTCCCGCTCAAACGTATCGCCCGCATTCCGGGTTTGAAGCCACCGCGGCAATGCGCCTTAGTGTCCGGCGGTGGTCCAAACTCTCCGCACGATGCAACCCATCCGCCGACTCGCCTTTGTGGTCAACGAACAGAAAGCCGGGGCGCCGGAACTGGCGCGCCTGCTCATGGCAACGGCGCGCGAGGCGGGGGTGGAAATCGACCACACCGGGCGTTTCCCGCTGCCCGATGGTTTTCTCAAGGGATTTGACGCGTGCTGCGTCATTGGCGGGGACGGCACCTTGCTCGGCGTGGTGGGAGCGGCCGCGCGGGACCAAGTGCCGGTCATCGGCGTCAACCGGGGTGGCCTGGGCTTTCTGACCACCTTTTCCGCAGAAGAGGCGCGGGCGCATTTCGCCGAGCTGCTGACCGGCGCCTATCGGATCGCCACACGCGCCCTGCTCGACTGCTCGACCGGCCCGGGCCAGCACGATCTCGCGCTGAACGACGTCGTGATCAAGGATGAGGTCAATTCACGCCTGCTGCGACTGGAGGTCGTCGCCGGCAATGAATTGGTCACCGATTATCATTGCGACGGCCTGATCTTCACCACGCCGACCGGCTCGACCGCCTACAATCTGTCGGCCGGCGGCCCGCTCATCCATCCGACCGCCGACGTCATCGCGATGACGCCGGTCTGCCCGCACACGCTGAGCAACCGCTCGATCATTTTCCGGAGCGATATCAAGCTGCGGGTCTACAACCGCGCGGCGTCCTCGCGGCTGGTCGTGGCCATGGACGGCCAGCGCAACCTGGCGTTTTGCCAGGGTTCGCTCGTGGAGATTTCGGTCTCTCCGCTCAAACTGGCGCTCGTCCAGCGCGCCGGCTATTCGCATTTTGCCGTTCTTCGCACTAAACTGCAGTGGTCCGGCGGGGCGGCCTCCGCCGAGGGCTGACGGCGGGCGAGAAGAAATGTGGATAGCTGGAAGGCTAGTGTAGTGTCACCGAAGTTCATTACATATTGCTGCGACCTTGCCGAGGATGGAATCGGCCGTGGCGGTCCAGCGGAACGGCTTCGGGCGGGCATTATGACGGTCGATGTAGTCGAGGATAGCTTCCTTGAGTTGGGGTACGCGGGAGAAGGAACCGCGGCGAATCGACTGGTTGGTGATCAAGGCAAAGCAGCGCTCTACTTGGTTCAGCCAGCTCGAATGGGTCGGGATGAAATGCAGCGCCCAGTGGGGCCGCGAGCGCAGCCAGCGGACAACGGTCGCGGTCTGGTGGGTGGCGTCGTTGTCGATGACCAGGTGGATCTCGAGGCCGGCGGGCACCTCCCGTTCGATCTGGCGCAGAAAAGCCAGAAACTCGCGGCTGCGGTGCCGGGGTTTGAGGCTGCCGATGACCCGTCCGGTGGCGACGTCCAGCGCCGCGAACAGCGAGGTGGTGCCATGGCGGAAATAGTCGTGACTCTGGCCTTCGGGATGGCCGGGACGCAGCGGCAGGATCGGTTGGGATCGCTCCAAGGCCTGGATCTGGCTTTTTTCGTCCACACACAGCACCAAAGCGTTGGCGGGCGGATTCATATACAACCCGACCACGTCGCGCACCTTCGCCACAAAATAGGGGTCGGTGGAGAGGTTAAACACCTCGGCCCGATGCGGCTGCAGGCCGAAAGCACGCCAGATCCGAGCGATGCTTTGATGCGACAAGCCCAGCCGCGCGGCCAGCCGGCGCGTGCTCCAATGGGTCGCTCCTTCCGGGGTCCGCTGCAGGGTGGTGCGCACAACCTGCTCAACCGCCTCGTCGGTGATCTGACGCGGGGCACCGCTCCGCGGCAGTTCCGTCAGCCCGAGCAGTCCCCGTTGATTAAACCGCCGCCGCCAGCAGCTAACCGTGGGAGCACACACCGAG
>CAVRNM010000059.1:0-15974 GCA_963722225.1 uncultured Verrucomicrobiae bacterium | reverse complement strand
CCTGCCACGTGGCGCCGAGATTGGTAGTTGCCAATTCCTCCTTGGTCTGCCGACTGGTTTCAACTTGGGGATCCTGCGTGAAAGCATAGTTCTGTGTGAAGTTAAAACTCCAATCTTCGTACGAGGTTGCGCCGTCCAGGCGGACGGATTGATCAACGGTGTCTTTGAACGCTCGGTTGGAATAGAACCTCCATGAGGGCGTGTAATCGACAATCCAGTGGGTACCCAGATCGACCAGGAAATCAGGGGTGATATTGTGGATGGAGGTTGTGTAATTCTGTCCCGGGGCCGACGGGATCCCGTCGCCGTAGAGGTATGTATAGGTTAAGTGTGAGCGAAGGGTTGCGGGTCCCAACTCGAACAGCTTCGTGTCGGCCGCAGAGATTGGGCCAATGGTCATCGGCAGAATTCCTTGCGCGGCGCGGGCTTCTTGGACGGCGATTGGCACGATTTCCTCCGCGGGTGCCGATGCCACAACATCCTGCGCGGATCCGGTCAGGCTGATCGAGGCCAGAACAAGGCACGAGAGTGAACAGAAAAACAGTCGATTGGCGAAACCGCACTGCAGCAAGCGGTCGATCTTTTGGCTCTTGATGGTTTGTTGTGGCGGCAATCCAAGGAGTGACATGCGGCCGGGCTGATGGGATGATTTCATGGGAGACGCTCCTCAGGATGCTTGGTGTTACAGAATGTTCTCATGCCACGAAGATGCACAAAAAGCCACGAAAAGGTTTTGGACCTGGTCGGAAGGGTCACTGGAATCAAACAAGCGAGTCTCTCATCGCCTCATTCGCTTCTGCTTCTGTTCCACGGCCTGGCGGTGGCGGGGGTGGAAGACAGCTTTGGGGACCGCGGCTCACCGTTGCGACGGTCGATGAATTTGACGCGATTCACTTCGGTCAGGGCCGGACGGGGCGTGAATCCGCGAATAAACTGTTGCTGCACCAGTTCGGTGGAGAGAATTCCGATCAGAGCCATCTCGTCGGTCTCGCCAAGAGCCCGACCTTGCCGGACCGCTTGATAGAGGCGGGACGCCTGCCCGGCGCGAAAAATGCCGGACGCGCGCAGGGAATTATCCGAAAAAACCTCGGCCACATAGTCCGGAGTTTCTAGGGTCCCAAAACTGCGGTGAACTGGCGCGCGATAAGGACGCTTGCGACGCTGGGTAACGTCCCGAGGAAGCCAGCGCCGGGCCGTTTCGCGCAACAAAGCCTTGTCTCGCAGCGCCGGCATCTTGACGTTCTCGGGGAGGGTCTTGCAGAACGCGACCACTCGATAATCGAGAAAAGGATACCGACCCTCAACTGCGTGGGCCATGGCAGCCCGATCGCCTTGAGAGGAGAGAAGGTAACCCGGCAGAAACGTCGTGGCTTCAATATACTGGGCCTGCTGGAGATGGTCCCAGCCGGCGAATCCCTCGGGGTAATTCATATCCGGACCGGCTCCAGCCTGGCCTTCTAGGGTGGCAGCGGCGAATTCGTCGGAAAAGAACCGATGGGTCCGGTGGTTGTTCCGCCACCGGATGCGGTGGGAATAGTCGGGCGCATCGGTTTCTTCGAGTCCTGCGCTGAAAAACGCTTTGACGAATGCGGGAGCGGAAGCCCCGAGCCGCACAATCTCCGGATATAACCGGCGAAACAATTGCGGACGGCGGGTCGCACCGGGCTCCCGCGCCCAGAAGCGCCTGATCTTCGCCTCCTTGAAGATGTCATAGCCGGCCAGGAATTCATCGGCGCCTTCGCCGGTGAGCACGACCTTGTAGCCGCGCTCATGCACAAGCTGTGAAAGGAGAAACATCGGGGCCGGCGCCGTGCGCATGAGTGCTGTTTCCGTGTGCCACACGACTTCGGGAAACACCCGGGCGATGTCCCCATGCGATACCTGCACGACCTGGTGGTCGGTCCCGAGCAGAGCCGCCATCCGCCGCTGTGGTTCGCTCTCGTCAAACTCCGGGTCGTGGAACGCAATCGAGAAGGTGTCGAGCCGGCTGATATCGATTTGGCGGATGATCGCGGCGATGGTAGACGAGTCGAGTCCGCCGCTGAGGTAGGCTCCCACCGGCACGTCGGCGCGAAGGCGGATGCGGGTGGCATCAATCAGCAGTTCGGCAAATTCATCAGCGAGGCTGGAGGTTGTGCGGCGGGACCGGAGCGGTGCGGCTTTCCCTGCGGGGTGGGCTTCCTTGTTGAAACTCAACGACCAGTAGCTGGTGGTACGGACCTCGCTGTCGTTGGCGACGATAAAGTGGCCCGGCTGAAGCTCATTAATGCCCTCGAAGCAAGTCGCGGGAGCGAGCGTATTCCAGTAACTGAAAACCTGGGCAATGCCGCGCGGGTTGAGCGCCCGCCGAACTCGCGAATCGACAAACAGGGCTTTGATCTCGGACGCAAAGATCAGCGTGCCTTCGACCTGGGTATAGAACAACGGTCTCACGCCCAGGCGATCGCGGGCCAGGAAGAGCGAACGGTGCCGACTGTCCCACAACGCGATCGCAAACTGGCCATTCAACTTCCCGAGGCAAGCGGTTCCATACTCCTCGTAGAGGTGAATGATGACTTCGGTATCCGTGTGCGTCGAGAAGCGATGACCCCGCGCTTCAAGATCAGACCGCAGTTCCGGGTAATTGAAGATCTCGCCGTTGTAGACGATCCAGATGTCAGCCGTTTCGTTGGCAATGGGCTGTTGGCCTCCGGCCAGGTCAACGATGCAGAGCCGCGCATTGCCGAGGCCAACATGATCGTCGAGATAAATGCCAAACTCGTCGGGCCCGCGATGGCGGATTTGCCCGAGCATGCCCCGCAGCAATGATTCGCGAGGCGGGCCCCCCTGCAGATTCAAATATCCGGCAATGCCACACATGATGCTTTGGAGTGTTGAAGGATAGCGCGCGAATTCGCGATCAGCCACGCAGACCGAAAATGAATTCCTTGAGCCAGGCAGGAATATCCTTGGCCACCCAATACAAACCCTGACGATTCATCCACCAACGGTTTGCCGGATATTCGTTCCTGGGAATTGAGATGATACCGATGGGCATTTCCTGGCCAAAAACGTGCTGATAGGCGACCCATGTTTCCCGGCCATGTGGGCCTGCGGTAATGACGTTGATACCTTTCGGTTTGATGCCGAGTTCGGCGATTTTGTCCCGTACCGCCTTGGCGGTCTTCGACGTTCGAAGCCAGCGGGCGAATGGTGCTGGGCAGGGCAAAAGCGCCTCGCGCGGAACGCCAAGTTCCTGCAACCGAATCGCGGTGCGCATGGCGTCGGGAATAGTGGTGGTTTGATCCGCCGCCGGGTCATTTTGGCCGGACACGAACAACCGGGTGTATTTGCCCTGATGAAACTCCTTGACGGCCACTGGGAGCATATAGTCCGGGACCCACCCTTCGACGATCAGGACGTCGGCATCGACCCGATGGCTGACGGCCAAGAACGGATAAACGAACCAGAGAGACAAGATGAGCGCAGCAGCGAGAAAGCCCAGGGTGAGGTATAACACGGTGAATGATCGCCGGCGCCGCGGCTGTTTTGACAGGTCCTCGCTCATCACGCTTTGGCAGGAAGGAGATCCCAGACGTGATCGGCACCGAGCGTCACAAATCCCCGCGCATCGTGGGGCCCATGGAGGGCGAGGCTCCCGCCGAGCCGCGCGCGCGATCCAGGACTCGGCTCGGCAGGAGCCTCGCCCTCCACGCTGTGCGCAAAGATAAATGACCTTGTGGAGCGCAGCGGTTCGTTCATGAGAGGTCAGTCTTCTTGATCTTCCCCGTCGATGTCTTCGGCAGTTCGGCGCAGAATTCGACCGTCTTGGGAATCATGTAGTCCTCGAGATGCGTCCGGCAATAGGCGAGGACGGCTTTGTCCGTCAGCGAATGGTCGGACGTCACGACAAACGCCTTGATCGCCTGGCCGAGCACCGGGTCAGCGATGCCGATGACCGCGACTTCCCGCACGCTGGCGATGCCCTGGATTGCTCTCTCGACTTCCAGTGGTGCGACTTTTTCGCCCCGGCTTTTGATCATGTCGTCTTTTCTGCTGACAAAGTAGAAGAAACCATCGGCATCGGTGCGGAAGAGGTCGTTCGTGTAGCAGAGACGATCGCCAGTGGCGGGGTCGAGGCGGAACCGTTTGGCGGTAAGATCGGGGGCCTTCCAATAGCCACGCATCACGTGCCGGCCGCGCACGACCAGTTCGCCCACCTCGTCGTGACCCAGGCGGTGACCGGTCTCATCCTCCAGCCAAGCTTCCGTTCCGGGAATCGGAATGCCCACGGAGTCAGGGCGGCGATCAAGTTCGGCCGGCGGCAGATAGAGCGTTCGCTTGGTCTCGGTCAGACCATACATCGAGAACACGGCTATACCGGGAAACTTCTTCCTCAGTCCCTCGACGTGGCTCACGGGCAGGGCGGCCGCCGTGTTGGTCAGATAGCGGAGACTTGAGAGGTCGAATGCGGCCAGGTCCATCGGCAGCAACATCGCAAAGAGGGTGGGCACGCCGGGGAAACCCGTGACGCGTTCCTGCTGTATCTGCTTGAGGATGACCGCCGGATAGGCAAATGACCGTTCGAGGACCAGCGTACCGCCGAATCTGAACGTCATCAGAACTTGGTAAAGGCCATAATCGAATGATAGCGGCAGGACGTTGATGATGACGTCGCTCTCGATATTTCCGAGATATTCCATGATCGCGCCGGCGGCAAAGACAACGTTGCTATTGTCACTCATCACACCCTTCGGGTCGCCTGTTGTGCCGGAAGTGTAGATCAGGCAGGCGAGATCGAGATCGATGGCTTCCCGAGGAGGTCGGATCGCAGGAGAATGCTCCAGAACGGATTCAAAACGGGTGCATCGGACCGGGGTGGCGGCTGGCATCGTTGGTTCGGAGCCGCAGAGAATGCAGCCGAGCAGCGAAGGGACAAGGCGCTCCCTGGTTCCGACGATCCCGGCAAGATCGATGCGGGCGTCAGTGATCAGGGCGGTGGCGCGGCAGTTGTTGAGGATGTAAAAAAGTTTGTCGCGTTTGGTCGTGGGATTGATCACGACAAAAACTGCGCCAGCTTTCAGGATGCCGAAGATCCCGGCGACCGCCTCGACGGAATTCGGCAGATGGATGACGACACGATCACCGCGCTTCACGCCCAGCTCACGAAGACCGTGCGCCACACGGTCAGCCAGTGCGTCGAGTTCACGATAGGTGAGGCGTTTCCCGTCGCAAACCAGCGCGGTCTTTCCGGGAAGGCGATCCGCGCTCTTCTCGAGAAAGTCGCGAACGAGTGTGGCATGGCGCCCAGGCGTGGTTACAATATGACCCATAGTCGATGAAGAGAATCGCAAATGCCGGAAAGCGCCGCCGCCCGACTCAGCCGGGCTTATGCAGTCGAGGTGGAGCGGCTTGTCCCCAAGACGCTCTGAGCGCGTTGGGGACAACGCGCACCACCTTTTATTCGGTGACGGTCGGTTACAGCGCAGAGCAAGACGAAGTGCAATTGCAGGAATCCGGATCAGGCCTGTTTTTTCGCCAGGTAGTCGGCGATGGCCGTGATGGAGTCGAGGTTGTCGGGGATCAGCTCCTCGTCCTTTACCTTGATGCCGTAGGTCTTCTCAAGATGCGCGACGAGCTCAATCACGCCGGTGGAGTCAACGACACCCTGATCGAGAAACGAGGCATCGTCGGTCAGACCGGTGTCTTGTCCGAAAAGGAAGGTCTCCACCACAAATTGGCGGATTTCGTTCTTGATATCACTCATGTCGACAGCGGACTGGCTTGAGTCCTGGGTGCGGGTCGCTCCATTGCGGAGATTTCCGGAACGTCGGCAATAAGCAGCGGTTTGAGGTGGAGATTCCGCGTGGCAACGCGCTTTCGGTCGATCTCAGCCCAGACGTGTTCAACCGTGGCGCGATCCAGTTGTGCCGCGGCGGCGATAACGTCGGGCGCCAGGCCGCTGTTTTTTCCGTAAAGGCACAGATCCATTTGGTGGTAGGGGAGGGTAAAGAAAAACTCGTCGTGCCCCTGGGGCAGCGAGTAAGTGTCGGTGGTGGGCGGCCGGAGGCGGATCTCCTGCGGGACTCCGAGGTATTCGCCGAGCCGGTAGACCTGGGTCTTGTAGAGATGCGCGATGGGTTTGATATCAGCCGAGCCGTCGCCGTTCTTTACAAAAAACCCCTGGTCGTATTCGAGCCGGTTTGGCGTACCTGCGACCGCGAAATTCAACCGGTCGGCGTGGTAGTATTCGAGCATCTTGCGGATGCGCTGCTTGAAGTTGGTCGCGGCGATGATCTCAAGATACGCTCGGTGTGAGAGGCGCGCCGTCTCGGTCCGCCCATCGGGCGCCTGCCCGACCAGGCTGAAATAGCTGAAGGATTGCGATCCACCAGGTGCATGGATGACAACCTTCGACTTCCACGAATCGTCAAAGCCAGGCATCACCTGACGGGCGGCGGAAGCATAACGGCGGGAATACCCGGCTGCTTCGAGCATGTTCGTGATGTCTTCCACTTCATACCGGATCTTGAGCCATTCGGCGGCCATGCGGCCGAGCAAGAGTGTGGCCTCGTTCGATTGGCGTTCGGGCATGAGCAATCCAAAGACTCGATCCGCGCCGATGGCCTGGACCGAGAGGGCGGCGGTGACGGTGCTGTCAATTCCGCCAGACAAGCCGATGACCACGCCCCGACGATGGTTGCTCCGGAGGAAGGCCTTGAGAGCGGACGCTATCCGCTCAATCTCGGTTGCGCAGTCGATCGCAAGGAGGTCTGAGGCAGTCATGTCTGAATACAGGCCGGGACCCGAGCAGGATCAAGTCCGGTAAGGGCAAGGCTCAGGCTCCATAGGCTCGCGGCGGACGCAGAATCGCTGGCTGCGGCGCAGGCCCGAACCGGCTGGCGATGGCGGAAAAGCCCGCCGTTGGCGTTGGGTGGAAGCGCGGACGCAGATGCCAGGAAGATCACAGTGTCAGCGCCCTTTGCCGGCATTACGAGATCACGTCTCAAACCGTGTGAAACAAGGTGTTTGAGCCAGGGTATCAATCCGTTTCGTAGGGCGAGCCGGGTCGCCACCCCCCCCGGATCCACAGCCATCGATTGCACGGGCGTGTCGCGCAACCGCCGGGTCAACTCAAAGGCGAAGACCAGGTTGGCCAGCTTGGATTTTGCGTACGCCTGTTTCCGGTCGTAATCGGCAGCCGTGAATTGCCAATGGCCGTCGTTGTGCGCCGCCCCAGCCGCGCTTGAGGTCACCGTGATGATCCTAGCGGCGGGAGCGCCGGTGAGCCGGTCGAGCAGCAGGACGGTGAGCAGAAAATGCCCCAGGTGGTTGGTGGCGAAGGTGCGTTCGCAGCCTTCCGGTGTGCTTGCGTAGGTGTCGAACCGCGCGCCGGCGTTGTTGATCAATACGTCGATGGTATGCCAGCGTCCGCGAATCTGGTCAGCGGCGGCCCGCATCTGTCCTGGCGAGGACAAATCCGCTTTGATGAATTCGGCGGCGCCGCCGGAGACTGAAATATGGCGGACGACCGCTGCTCCCCGAGTCTGATTGCGCCCAACCAGGATCAAGCTCGCCCCCAGCTGCCCAAGGGCGAACGCGGTTGCCCGTCCCATCCCGGTGGTCGCTCCCGTGATGACCACCCGTTTCCCCTCCATTCGGTCCAGTGGAGCTCGGGCTGGGGGGCGATTGTCGGCCGGAGGCCTCATGCGGGTTTTTGGCGAAGGAAGCGAACGCCGTACCGCCGCAGATACATCGCCACCTCTTCACCCATCTCGTTGCCGTGATCCGAGCGTTCCTTGTTTTGGATGTCCATCCAGGTGCACCGCCCTGAGTTCAGCTTTTCGCGGACCTCAACTGGAATGGGCTGGAGGCTCACCACCACATCGGCCGGCGTGCGGGTCAGTTCGTTGGCCAGCGTTTCGCCACCGGATGAGAGTATGCGAATGGTCCACACGCGGGTGCGCGAGCCGAGCCATCCCTTGGTCTTACGGGACACGATCCAATCGCCCGCCTCCTGGCGGCAACCGAAGTCGAAGCTGCGCAGGTACTCAATCATCTCGTCCGTGATTTCCTGAAGATAGCGAATCTTCTCCTCGTCGCTCACCGGACGGGGCAATTCGGGAGGCTTGCTGACCACCCGGGCGGGATATCCCATGGCGAGGCAGTGATCCGGGATTGCTCCGCGCACCAGCGAGTTTGCCCCGATGATCGTGCCATCGCCGATCTTTGTCCCCGGAAGAATGAACACCCTCCAGGAAATCGACACGCTTTGGCCGATTTCAATCGTGCCAAAATCTACCGGATATCCTTCGAACTTGCTCAACCAGGAAGCGTGCCCGAAAAGGAGGCAGTATCCGCCAATCCCGGAGTCGTCTCCCATCTTGATCGACCGCGCGGGATTGATGAAGGTCATCTGCATGATCTGGCAGTTTCGTCCAATGATGAACTGCGAGTCGGGAAATTGCAGGCCTCCGACGAAAACCTGCTCGTTGATTTTGGATCCGTCGCCAATCGCCAGGTGCGGCGTATCGAGAAATGTCAGGGCGCCGATCTGAACATGGCTGCCAATGCGGATCGTCCGGCCGCGGATGATCGTAAAGAAACTGATCGTCGTTCCTTCGCCAATCTCGACCTCTTTGCCTGTGACGATGCAGCCAAATCCAAGGCAAACCTTGCGACCAATCCGATATCCTTTGAGCCGGTAGACAAACTTCTTAATCGGGGATGGAAGCAATCCGATCAGGATAATCTCCCACACCGGCAAACGCGGCTTGGAGGTCAACATGGTTGAAGGACGCGCAATTGAGCAATGGCGAATCTGCGACGGGATTTGTAGGCGAGCCAACGACTGTCGGAGAAATCCCAGCCAACGGCTTGCGCCAAAGAACAGACGGTGGTCATGGGCGCAGCTTGCCGTTGACTCGCAGGAGCTCCAATACATCCCCCACATTTTGCATCTTCACCATTTCGTCGCCGCCGATCGCGATGTCAAACGTCTCATCAAGACCCCCGATCAGCTTGAGCACACCGAGCGAGTCCCAAGTCGCAATCTCGGTTCTCCCAGTCGCTGGAGATAGGCCGGCGAGAGGGAGTTCGAAAAGGTCAGCGAACCATTTCAGGGCTTCCGCTTGATTCATCGTTTTCTCGGTCACTGGAGAAGAGTGTTTAAGAAGCCGGGCCGCGAGAAATATTCAAGCAATCGTGCGCGTTAACTCTGGCCGATCACGATATGATCCAGCACGGCCGCGGGCGACAATTCGATCAAGGCGGAGCCCCAGGAAAGTCCAACGCCGTAACCTACCAGCAGCAGCTTCAATCCTTTGTCCGGGGGTCGAACAAGCTGGCCTTGGGTGATCGTCAGCGGAACGGATGGGCCTCCGGTGCTGCCGAAACGATCAAGCGTAAGAGGCAGTTTTGCGTCGGGGATCTTCATCTTGCGCGCCAGGTGTTTCATGATGAAGAGGTTTGATTGATGGAGGATAAAATAGTCAATGGCTTCCTGGTCGACTTCCGATCGGCGCAGTGTCTCTTCCACCAACGGCGGGATGCGCTTAATTGTAAAATTGAAGATATTGGCCGCGTTCATCTTCACGAACATCCTGTTGGCGTCGCTTGGGGTGCGGTCCCGAAACCCGCCTCCTTCGACTATCAAGTCACGCCAGCCGGCACCGTCAGTATGCAGATTGAATGTCCAGGGGGCGGCGCCGGCTATCGGGTTTCGCTCGAGTGCGGTGGCCGAGCCCGCATCACCGAATATTAGGGCCACCGCTCGGTCGGAATTGTCCGCGAATCGCGTGGGGGTCTCCCCGTGCAAGACGAGAACCCGTTTGGCGCCTCCGCCGGCCAGCATCATCGCCGCCAGCCAAAGAGCGTAGGGATAACCTGAGCATCCTAGACCGACATCAAGTGCAGCGCATTGATCGGACAGCCCGAGCTCGCGGTGTGCGAGGCAGCAGTCAGAAGGCAGAAAATAATCCGGACTTTGGGTCACAAAAATCAGTGCATCAACGGATTCTGGCGACCACTGCAACTTACCAAGAACCTGCAGGGCGGCGGCGATGCAGAGGTCGCTGCTGCAGAGTTCCTCGGACACAATATGCCGGGTGCGAATGCCCGCCATTTTGACGACTTTATCCACCTCGTCCTTAGAAAAAGCGGTCGTCTCAGTCAGATTGTCGAAGACCCGCGTCGGGACACTGGAGCATATTGCCTTTATCGAGCAGGCAGGCAGGGAAGAAAATGCCATGAGATTTATGGCCAGTTTGTAGTGACGGCGGGTTTCAGGCAGTAGTTACTTCTACAAAGGCGTGGTTTTCCCCATCAACGGAAACAGTCGCAGCGTTCCTTCAGTTAAGTAAGATCGGACTTGAATGACAACTCACGTCGCGGCAAGTATCGGTGTCCGGCGACGCGGGATGCCGTCGAGGATGAACATGATTAACTTCCGGATCCTAGGCAAGAACCCCGTACGGTGGTTCTTCGGGAGCCTGCGCCGCAGCGGCTTGCGGCAAACGCTGGTGATCATCTGGAGTGTAATCGTGGATTTGTGGTTCGATTTTCGTTACGGCACTGACACTTTTCGCCGCGTTCCCCAGGGTCAGATTGAGACCGACTCCGAGAACATCGTGCATAGCGCAAATTACGGGGCCAGCAAGGCGGTGCCTTTCATGAGGCTGATGCGTCGCCTCAAACTGCCGCATGACGCGGTTTTTTTGGATTTGGGCTCAGGCAAGGGTCGGGCGGTGATGCTTGCGGCAAGATACGGATTTCGGAAAGTGATCGGGGTCGAGTTTTCGGGCGCACTTTGCGAAAAGGCGCGCGACAACCTTCAACGTTTCCTGCGCAAATGTCCGTGCCGGGCACAGATCGAGATCATCGAATCCGATGTCACGAAGCACAATCTACGTGATGACGAAACGGTGTTCTTCATGTTTGATCCCTTTGATGGCCCTGTGCTGGCGCAGGTCCTGCATAACATCCGCGCTTCCATGGAAAGGCAGCCGCGGACCGTCTGGCTGATTTACAGTGTTCCGCGAGAGCAGGAGATAATCAATCAGGTTGGCGTCTTCACGCAGGTCCAGCGTCACATCGTCCTTGGCGGTGAATTCCTTGTGTATTCCAACGAGCCCTACTCAACGGTTGCGTCGACCTGAGTCGACGCGAGTATTCAAAGAGGCGAATGATCGTGCGTGGAGCTAACCGCCGGACTGGAGACGGGGTATGAGAGATTGATCGTCTTATTGAGAATTCAGTATTGAATGGATACCGGTTTCAGAGCGAGCCAACGCATCCATTCCTTCGTGAAAGATCAATAGATCGGTTTAAATGAACTTGTAGCCGCGCTGAGGTGGAGGGCGGACCTCCGTGTCCGCCGCGGCTCGGCCGGAGCCTCGCCCTCCATTCGGCCGAAGTCCGCGCCTACAGTTCGACTTAAACCGCTCTAGAAGGGAACCGGCATTAGGCCGGGGAAATGCGATTGCGCGGCGGCCGGACACGCAGAAAACAGTCGCGTTGATAGGGGAGCTGAATCCTGTCTACCCCTTTGATGTGGCACGCGATTTCCCGCACTCTTTCCACCAGGATGCCGCCCAAGCCGTTCCACTGGTTCTGGGGGCTGGAGATGTAGGCCGGGTCGACGGCCAGATGCGATATCCAGATTACGTCAGGTGTCGGTCGTCCGAAGAGCACGACGCCCACCGGCCTCGGCGGCCTCAGGTCCGCGTCAGAAGAGAACAGACACTGCGTGTTTCCGGCGGGGACACCAATCCACAGCCGGCCATCGTGTTCCATGACCGCTGGAGTGCCCGCGCGCTCAACGGTGGCGCTGATCCCCTTGATGGAATCGGCTTGACGCGGATTGAAGAAGAACAGCGCTTCGACCGCCGGCCGCATTTCTGCCGGCACGGTGGCGGAAAACTCGATCTTCTCCCAATATCGGGGATCGGTCGGCATCTTGAGCGCGGTCTGCGTAACGATCTCTTCAAACCCAACTGTCTTGCACGGTTCCCTTATGCCCATCAAGCCTTTGTGGTTCAAGGTCCCTCTGGCGCCGAGATCGGCATGTTCCTTAATCACTGAGACACAGAGGCACAGAGAGAATGGATCCGAACGATGCACGGCACTGCGTGTGCTGCATCAGGTGGATTCAGAGTTTGTTTCGACCGGGAATCTGCTTCATGCGCTTTGTGCCTCTGTGGTTCATTCCAAGCGAGCTTGTATCGATTGCCCTTCGACCCTGCTCAGGGTTTTGTGCTTCTCGAAACGGTGGCGGAGCCGAGTACGGTGTTTCATGATGGGAGTCCGACCGCACAAGCCCGACTGAAAGTAATACGGGGAACCAGGCATGCGGTCCGTACTGGACGGCGGGCAGCGGTCAATGCAGATTATCGATCTGCGTCACCTCGGAAAATGCCCGACTCCCTCTGCTTGCCTGGCGACAATGAAGCGCATGTCTGGACCGGACTCCTGTCCGAGATGTCCCCATGCCTTCGCTCGATGGAGCGCCTGCTGTCAGTCGAGGAAGAGCGAAAGGCCGCCCGCTTTCTCCGGCCGGATGATCGCTCCCGTTACTGCGCGGCTCACGTCATGTTGCGGCTGCTCCTCGGCCAGTATCTAACTTTGCCCCCGGCCGAACTTGCGTTTGTCGAAAATGCCTTCGGGAAACCCGCCTTGGCTCGGCGGGCCGGGCAGCCCCCAATCTCGTTCAACCTGGCTCACTCGGGCGATGTCCTGGTTTGCGCCATGGCCATCGATCGGCGTGTTGGCGTCGACGTCGAGGCGCTCCGCGACGAGGTGGATATCGAGGAGCTTGCAGAAAGCCAATTCTCGCGCCAGGAGGCTGACGAGTTGCGGGGGGTCCATCCCGCCGAACGAAAAGCGGCGTTCTTTCGCTGTTGGACGCGGAAAGAAGCGTACGTCAAGGCGCGCGGGGAAGGGCTCAGTTTCCCGCTCAAGGAGTTTGCCGTCTCGTTTGCCTCCAACAAGCCGCCCCGGGTGCAATGGGCGGCCGACGACCCGTCGGCGTCAGCGCACTGGTCGGTATTCGATCTGGCGCCGGCGCCGGGTTATGCGGGAGCGGTCGTCGTCGAAGGTCGGCCAGTGCGCCTCATCTCCCGGCCCTGGGTAGCTTCAGCGTTAGAGCCCTTTCGAGAGCCTCGGGGGAAGTGAAATATATTGGGGGCTCAGCTCCAGATAGTACCAAGACAGCTGCGCACGTCATTATGAACCATCCACCAGCCCGGGTCTCTTGTCAGAGTGCCCAAGTACAGGGCTCCGACGTCGCGATAGCAATAACACCGTCTCGATCCACTGATTGACTGCGGGCACCAGGCGCATGGCAGGAGCCTCGATCAGGCGAAAGGTCAGTGCGCAACCCAGAACGAGCGCGACCGAGCAACCGCAGATCACGGCCCAGTATTGAACGATGGAGAAAGCAGCGGCACGCTCCGTGCCGATCACTAGCTTAAACGTCACAAACAGAAGGGCTCCATGCAGGACGTAAATACTGTATGACATTTCGCCCAACAGCCGGGAGATGGGCGCACTGAGGGCGCCAAATAGATTATTCCCGCATGCGATGATGACGAAAGCCGCGGCGTACAAAAACAGGGCGGTCCAGCCAGTGGGTGACGAAAAAAAGAAGACAGCCGCAACCAGCGCTGCGATGGCCGCGACGGAGCCCGTCCACCCGGACAGGTGCTGGCGGATCGGCGCCGCGCGAGCAGCAATGGCCGCGGCAATGCCGCCGGCAAACGCGCCTAGATGTATGAGCTCCGGCCGCCGCCACAGCACCGAGGTCACCATGGTTGCAGCGCTCGCTAGGATGTAGAAGCGGGGTGGAACGACCCGGACGAACAAAGCCAGCACCGGCAGGGAAAAATAGAAAAACCATTCGAAAGGAAGAGACCATGTGACGCTGGCCAAAACAATTGATGTCCGCTCGACGCCGTTCAAATCGGGTGCGCCAAAGATCGTGAAAGTCATCCACTGGATGGTCTGTTTCAAAAGAAGGTGCAGATTCTCATGGAGCGTGAAGTTTGACAACCGGGCGGTTACAGCCGCTAGCACGAACAGAGCAAACAGATAGAGGGGGACCAGCCGAAGGACACGGGAAACATAAAGGCGCAACCAGTTGATCTGGCTGGTCTTCCCGTCAATTAGCTTAGAGAAAAATAAAAAGCCGGTGATCATGAAGAAGAGCGCAACGCTCCCGGGGCCGAATTGGGTAAACAAGAGGGAAGGGGGATTCTCCCACCCGTTTGTTCTCAGATAGAAATACCAGACGGCCGAGTGGTGCAGGAAAACGAAAAACGCCAGATACCCACGCAGACCATCAATCGCGATATAACGTCCAGAAGCGCCGAGCGGGCAAAGTATTCACACGCCTGAGGAGCAACCAAGTGGTCACCATCGCAATCGATAGTGTTAAAGCAGCGAATAACGGGTTTACTGGACTTATCACCTGATATCTCTAAAGCCCGACTATACCGTTCGAAAATCAGCGCAGTGGATCCCGAATTATCAAGCTTGGCTGATTGCCCCGCGCCCATGGCCGCAGGGGAATGCCCATCGACGCCGAGGGGTTTCGCACGCTAAAAAAAACCGAAAGAACAACGCAGGCAGTGTTGACAGCGGAGCTCCTCAATCTCGTCTGACCATCCTCGAACTCGTCGAATCCGTCAATAAAATCTACTACCCTTACGGAGGTATCAGACCAAGCAATAGTCAAGCAAACAGCTGAAAACGAGGGGAGTGACTATTTCGATGCTAACGATCGTCGGTGCGGCGGGCGGAGCCTCATATAGAGATTGCGAAGCGCTCCGACTATCACCATCAATCCACCTCGTATTAGAAGCGTCCATGCAAATGCGGGTTGACGACCTTTCCAGGAGCATTTTACTCCCCACCATACCGCGCCGCCAATTAACGCATATCGTTGAATGAGGCGCTTCGACCCTCCAGGGTATAGATTATCATGTTCCGATTGGATTAACGATAACAGGGCCGTGACCACGCGCCCCAAGGCCTTATGATTATTGCCTTCGTGAGAACGATAGGCGACAGTAATTGGCGATTGCACGATGGCACAAGGACCATAGCTGCCTAGCCTAAGCATTAAATCATAATCATCTGTAGGGAACGCTCCGATTCTTACTCCTCCGACCTCATCGAAAATCGATTTCCGGATAACCAATACGCTGTACGAAATCGAGACGGAAACGGTTTTGGACAAATAGTCTGGGAAATCTATGACTTCCACAATTGCGGAGCTCTCTGATGGCTCAATCCATTCATCTTTGAACCAGCGCATTCTTCCCACGACCAAGGAAGGAGATGGAAACGTCCGAATGATTCGATGGTAAACTGCCAGAGCGGTTGGAAGGAGGAGATCATCATGGTCAAGAAAAGCGAGATATTCTCCTGAGGCGACGGAAGCTGCAGCGTTGCGGGCCATTGCAGAACCCAAGTTTTGTTCGGTCAGCACCTTAATTCGCGATCCATATGATTGCAATACCTGAGGTGTACTATCGGTGGAGCCATCATCGATGACAATCAGTTCGTAGTCCTTGTATGTTTGTGATAGAACTGAATCGATAGCCTGACGCAGGTATGCAGCTTGATTGTAAGCTGGAATTAATACGCTAAATAATGTTTTCATGCGGACTTGTCTTCATCGGATCGGACGGACCTATCTGATTAATGCCGGAAAAATGAGCACGGTTCGGTTCCTAAGCTCGAGGTAGTCGGAAACCTGTGGCGGGAAGTAATTCAGGTTTGTTTGGAAAACCGGTTAGGGATGGGACAGCTGTTTGTTAGTACACGTCCAAGTTGAACGCTTACGTTTGTTATGCAGCGTTGGATGGGGGAGTCTCAGTGGTGGCGTTAGGGAAAGCAGGCGAACTCCCGTTGGAGGGCAGATCTTAGAACCTATTGGGGCCGACGTGCACTTATTGAGCTTTCACTAAACAATGGATATGCATTCGGGCTTACGT
>CAVRNM010000058.1:0-3629 GCA_963722225.1 uncultured Verrucomicrobiae bacterium | reverse complement strand
CGTTATGTCATGCCTGAGCACGTTACGTATTGCTCGGTTCGCTTCGCGCCCGGCGACATACCGATACGGCCTTGCGCCGCGTTGAAACGGCCGTCGATGATTACCCGTGCCATGCTGACCAGCGTGTCGGTGTCGGATATGCGGCCCAACTCCGCCAGGATCGTCCACGGCCCGGCGTAGACCCATCGCGCCCTTCGGGCATGGTCTCCAGGATGATGGCGGCTGCGCACTGGGCGTGATAACGGTTCGTCAAGGTGCGGCGGGTCTTGTTCTGCGCGCCGAAGTAGCCCGGCATTACCTGGTCCCATAGGGCATCGTCAGGCGGGGTCGGCCACGCTTGCGAATATCGGAAGTGTTTGCCGAAAATGCCGGTGACGGTGTATCGGGGTGCCGCACTACGTGCTCGTCTACGGCGTCCAATCCGGGCCGGCCAGAAAGGCGTCTTCCGTCTCGCCGGCCATGGGACCGGCGGCGGTAATGGCCTGTAACTCAGTCTCGGTCATGGTGTGGCTTCCTCCAAGTCATTCGATGTTTCAAGGCCCCGCCGGGGCATCGGGGCGAAGGAAAACCGATCGCACCGACGGCGGGGCGAGAAGTAGGATATGTAATCTTGTGTCGTGGTCGTCATTCCCCGATGGTTACCGGGCCTGTTGGCGTCGATGTTGCAACAGGTGTTGCGATTTCTTCGGCATTCGACACACTTCAACCGGCGAGCTAGAAGTAGGTACTCAGCCCTGGCCAGTCAGCGGGGAGCAGCCGGGCGTCGAAGTGGTTGGGCCATGGCTTCGAGCGTGATCGTGTACCGCGCCTTGTCGTTGCTCTTCATCTCGGTGTCCGTAGTGCTCTCAGGGTTTCGACCACGGACCACTCCGGACGGACGCCCTATTACATAGGGGCGTCCGTAGTGGTCCTGGGCCACAACGGAAACGGCTTTCCGTGGTGCTTCGTCCGTAGTGCCCGTAGTGCTCACTGGCTTGCCGTTTCCTTCTTTAACAAATACCCCTGCCGGGGCGTCTTATGGTTTGACCGGAGGAATTCGCACTCGACCACCGCACCGTCGTTCAACAGGGCCGATAGGGCTTCGTCAAACCGATTGCCCTTCAAACCCGCCCTATCCCGGATCGCGGTCTTGGCGCCCTGCCCTCGGGGTGCGTCCGCTCAGCGCTGCCATCGCCCTGGTGACTCTAACCTTGTCGCCCTGGAGTTTTTCTAGCCGGTCGGCTTCCCGTGCTTCCTCTTGGCCGTCACGGGTTGCCTGTCTCATTTCCTCGGGGGTCTTGACTTGAACGTTCATTCCCCAATCCTGCCCTCCACAAACTGCCCTTCGTGGATGGTGACGCCCCGTAAAGGCCCCCATTGGCGCGCGGCCGCCAACGTTCAGCCATAAGTCATGGTGCCCGCTGCCAGGTTCAAACTCCTTTTGGCGGTTGATGAGGATCCATTGGGCGACGCCGAAACGATCCAGCAGCCCCGCGACATCCTCCGCGAGAAACTCCAGTCCGCGCTGGGCTGACCGTCATTACAGCCCCATTTGATGGGCCGGACCCAAGTCCTGGCCGATTCGCTCGAAATTGCGTACCAGGTGCAGGCGTCGCCTCGCCCGGAATGCGCACCGCGGCGTAGGATTGTTCTGAATTGTTCCCGATCCAGGCGTTTTCAGGCGCCCAACGTTCATTGATCTGCCTGGCGCAGAGGCTGTGTGTGCACCAGACAGTTGATCCCAGCCCACGCGAAAGGGATACGGTGCCATTCGCGGGCTTGGTCAGCCTTGGCAACCGACGGGATTTCCGCTATTCAATAATCTGAGCGGAACTTATCTGCGAGGTGTATTCATGAAATTCGAAATCACGCTTGGCGAGAGTCCGCCAACGAACCAGCCCACGCCTGAGACTCCGTTCCGCATTCTGGTACTCGGCGATCTGGACGCCCGCACCAGCCGCAACCTAGCGCAGCCTTTGGAAGACCGCCACCCAGTGCTGGTCGACGTGGACACGTTGGCGGCGTTTCTGAAAGAATTGCACGCCGAAGTGCAGCTCGGCTTGCCACGCACTGCCGCTGCCCCAATCCGCCTCGCGGTGAGCGGGCTGGAGGACTTCCATCCGGACCGCCTCTTTGAGCGGATGGACCTGTTCACTGCCCTGCGGAGGACGCGAGAACGGTTGCTCGAACCCACCACGTTTGATTCGGCGGCAGCGGAGGTGCGGGCTTGGGGCGGCAATGCTCCGGCTGCTTCGAGGGCCGAAACCGAGCTTGGGCACTCGCCAATCCAGTTTCCCGCCCGGGAATCGGACACTGAGACGATCGCCCGACTTCTCGGGCGCGCCACCCCGCCAGCGCTGGCGCCTGGCAGTACAGTTAGCGAATTGATCCGGAAGGTTGTCGCGCCTCACGTCGTGTCAGCGCCGGCCGGAGACCAGCCGGCGCTGGTGGCGGCTGTAGATGCGGCCGTGGCTGAGCTAATGCGCCGCGTTCTGCACGATCCGGCTTTTCAGGCCTTGGAATCAACCTGGTGCGGGGTCGATTTCCTGCTCCGCCGCCTCGAAACGAACGAAAGCCTTCAGGTGTCCCTGCTGAATCTCTCGCAGGCCGAGTTATCCGCCGACCTGATGGCCTCCGAGGATTTGCGGGCAAGTGCACTGTTTCGCATCCTGGTTGAATCCACGGTGCAATCCCCCGGGGCTGAGCCGTGGGCGCTCCTGCTGGGGCTCTACCATTTTGGATCCAGCCACGAGGACTTGGAGTTGCTTGGGCGCCTGGCAAAGCTGGCTCAGTCGGCGGGTGCGCCCTTTGTGGCGGCGGCCGGCGCCGGGCTCATGCAAACCGCCCTCCAGAATCCCGAACGCCTCGCAACCGATAAGGAATGGATGGCGTTGCGGACCTGTCCGGAAGCCGTGTCGCTAGGTCTTGCCTGTCCCCGCTTCCTTCTTCGAGTGCATTATGGTCGGTTAACAGATCCCATCTCGACATTCGCTTTTGAAGAGTTCGCCGGCCGACCGGACACCGAGGCCTATCTATGGGGACATCCGGCCTTGGCGGTGGGCGTGCTGCTGGGGCAGATGTTCGCCGAGTCAGGCTGGAGAATGAGCCCTGGGCAAGGTCTGGAACTCGACGGCCTACCCTTTCATTCCTGGAAGGAAGGGAATGAATCACACATGGCGCCGTGTGGGGAAATCTGGCTCAACGATGCCCAGACAGAAAGGCTGCTCGCGGCCGGACTGACGCCGTTCCAATCCATTCAAGGCAAAGACGCGATCCGCCTGGCCCGCCTCCAGTCAATTCACCAGCCGTTGACCGCGCTTGCGGGTCGGTGGGGCTAGGGTGAAAGCCCGACTGCGCCACCCTTTGGCGGCAGGACCGCGGCAGAAGGACGCGATGTCAACTGGCTGGCGACTGGGAGGAAAATCACGGCAAGCTTAAGGTGATTTCCGAGGTCGGCGGGCTTTATCCTCCGTCGCTGGAAGCCGTGAAAGAGACCTTGCTAGACCTGTCAGGCCCTCTCCCGGAAAACCCTCGCCAGCGGAGACGCTGCCCCAGGCAATCCGGCTTCCAATCGATCATTTTCTCCTCGGCTGACCGAGAATGCCGATGTTAGCATATCGCTGGCGAAGCGGTAGGGTGTAGATCCATTA
>CAVRNM010000057.1:0-8040 GCA_963722225.1 uncultured Verrucomicrobiae bacterium | reverse complement strand
TCAGTCTGGACTGGAATCTGAGGTTAGTGGAGGGATGGGGTTGTGTCCATCCCCGGCGGAGGGAGGGCGAAGCCCGACCGGAGCCGGGGATGGAAGAGATTGGGCGGCGAAACAGACTGGACTGAGGTAACCCAGTCGGCTGTGCGGCCGTTGGTGATTGTACTGGCGACGGAAGTCTTCGATCACGACCCGGGCCTCGGTCAGGGTCCACAGCTGTTCCCGGTTCAGGCATTCGTCGCGAAAGCGGCCATGAAACGATTCGACGAATCCGTTTTGCCAGGGACTGCCTGGATCGATGTAGATCGTTTTGATGTGGTGGGCGGCCAGCCAAAGCTGAAGCTCTTTGGCGATGAACTCCGGCCCGTTGTCCGAACGCAGATAGTCGGGTGCGCCCTGTTCGGCGATCGCCCGTTGCAGCCAATGCAGCACCTCTGCAGACCGCAGGGCCCGGTCGGCCCGCAGCACGTGGCACTCGCGGGTGAACTCATCGAGGATCGTGAGCATGCGCAGAGCGCCCCCGCGGACCGTGGCGTCCGCAATGAAGTCCCAGGTCCACACGTGTCCGCGATGGGTAGCGCGAGTCGGCAGCCCGGTGGAGAGCCCCCGCCGCACGAGCTTTCGCCGGGGTGGAGGCACCCGCAGGCCCTCGGCCCGGCGCAGCCGCTGCACCTGGCGCTTGCCCACCAGCCAGCCTTCCTGTCGCAAGAGCGCCGTGATTCGGCGGTACCCATACCGGGGATGGGCCACGGCCAGGGCGTGCATCCGCGTGACCAGCTGGGTCTGGCGATCACTGCGCCGCCCCGGCGGATACCAGAACGTTGCCCGAGCCAGGTGCAGAATCCGGCAGGCCTTCCGCCCGGAGCACAGACCCACCGCAATCACGGCTTGGGTCATCTGTTTCTTGTGCCCCGGGCTCATAATTTTTTTTCGTTCACAAACCGCAGCACGCGGTTCTCCAGCAGCGAGTCGGCCAGCATCTTCTTCAGCTCCGTGTTCTCCTTTTCCAGCTCCTTGAGCCGTTTGGCCTCGTTGACGTCCATCATGCCGAACTCGCGCTTCCAGCGATGAAACGTCGCCTCGGAGATGTTCTTTTCCCGGCACAGCTCGGTGATGGTCCGACCAGCGTCGGCCTCCCGGAGCAGGCGAATCTTGTCCTCGGTCGAGTATCTTTTACCTTTCATGGTCTGGGTCCTTCTTGTGGCCCAGACTGTCACCGAAGGCGGCTCAAAAAAGCGAGGTCACGTCAGGTACATTCCGCTACTTTTTCTCAGGTCGGGATTTTTAGTCAGGAATCTCGTAAGTGAATAGCCGCGAGAGATTACCGGAGCGTTTTGATTGACCGTCCATGAATGACATTCCGGGTTCGAATCCCCGTGGGGACGCCATTGCAGGACTGTCCCAACTTGGGACAGCCTTGGCCAAGTCTGTTCTCCCGTCGGCGATTACGGCGATTTCAGCTTCACTTTCAGAAGCGAGAGTTTTCCCAGGCTTTGCCGATTTGGGACAGGATTTCCCAGCATTAGGTGAAGCCAGAGGTGAAAGGGACGGTGGGTCGAGCTTCGTCACGACGCCAAACAGGGAGAAGCTGGTCGTATCGACGTAAACCTTGTCCGTGAGGCGCGAATCGCTGTGGCGCATCAGCTCCATAGCGACGCGGCGCGGAATGCCCGCCTGGGCCAGGATGGTGGCATAGGTGTGCCGCAACGCATGGAAATCCACCCGGCGGCCCAAAGCGTCGATTACAGGGATGCGGCAGGCGGTGAGATCCTTGGCCAGCTTTTTCGCCGACGGGATTCCATCAGGGAAGACCCTCGGGAAGGCCGGAGCCCTTCGCGTGAACTTTTCCCGCAATGCTTCCGCCAGCACTGGCACCAGCGGGATAACCGCGCGGGTCTTATTCTTGGTCGTTGAGGCTCGGGCTTCGATGTAGGGGTGCGGTCCGTCCAGATGCAGATCCTCCCAAACCAGCTTTCTTATTTCGCCTCGCCGCAGACCGGTGTAGGCGGCGAGCAAATAAACGAGGCCGCGGCTGCCGCTGGATTGCACAAGCTTGGTCAGCTCGGCATCGGTCAGGGCACGCCGGACGCATCGTTCGTGCCCCCGCGTCTCCACTTTGCCGACGACGCGCAGGGGATTGGCAGTGAGGCGCCCGTTCTTCACGGCCCAGTTAAGAAACGCGTTCGCGTGCCCCAGATAGTGATTGAGGGTGTCGGGTGAGAGTTGCTGGCTTGCCCGCCATTGCAGAAAAGTATCGGCAGTGATTTCCGTCAGTCGATTCCAGCCGCAAGCTGAGCCGAGTTTTCTAAGACGTGTCCGCGTGTGCTCCAGGTATATCTTACCCCGCTGGCGGGCTTTCAGATCGGCCAGAAAGTCATTAACGTGCTCAGCCAAACCGGATTTGGCCGCGTCCCGTAAGCCCTTGGCCGGTCCGAGTCCGAGTTGCGCCATTTCCTCCTCATCAGCCAACTTCCGCAAGGTGGCTTCGGCGACGTGCTTTTTATCGGTGTGCAAGGACACGTCAAAACGGACAGGATTGTCTCCCAGCCGATACCGTCCGCGGTAGACGCGGCTTCCCTTGGGTTTAAATACGTAGCGGAGCATGGCGGTGTCCTCAGGTTTTGGGTTGAATCACTTGCCGGAGATCGCTCCAGAGGATCAGGCGAAGTCCGCGAATTTTCCGGGACGGCAGTTGACCGGCGTCAATCATGCGCCGGATGGTTTTGTCGGACATGCGCAGAAATTCCGCGGCTTCCTTGATGCGGAACAGTTGGTCGCCATCGGGCATGATTGCGGGAGAGTTCATTATTTCGTGAGGTGTTTCAAGAGCAGGGCCAGCGCCACGACGACCCCCATTCCGATCATGACGCCTTGCAGCGTGTCGCGGACCTCTTTGTTTTTGGCGGCAACCTGGAATTGGTTGAAGAGCGCCTGATAATAGGCCGGAAGGTCGCTGACTCCCCGTTCCCATTTGCTCACCGTGATCGGATGGACACCCAAGAGCTGGGCGAATTGGACCTGGGTCAGGCCGAGTGCTCTTCGTGTGGTCGCTATTTCGTTTTCCATGACTAAGTCTAAATACTAGTCTAAAGATAGGTGAGACGACTTATCTGTCAAGCAGCATTTCAGCCTTGGTCGGATCGCGTGGCGAAAAAGATTCCCCGGTTGATAAACGGTCTATGCCTCAGCAACGGTCATTGGCGATTTCAGCGCCCCTTTTCACGTGCCGAAGCCGGTACGGCTCCAGGCGTCTCATGCGTCAATTCCAGTTTGGTCAGGTTTGGACATCTGTCGCCATCCCGCGCCATGTGTCGACCCCTCTCCCCAACCGGCGCCTTCTGCGGTCATCGCGTGTCACGTGTGGACAGCGCCCCGAGTTTAGGAGCCTCCCGTGCGCCAGGAATTAACCTGCAGAATTCAAAAAAGAAATCGGGTTTTATCGAGCACCCGAGCATTTTTGTTTTTTCGGGACAAGGAGAGCGAAATTAAAAAACATTTCGGAAATGCCCCGGAAATCATTTTCCGCGGAATATCCTCTCCATTTCCCGAATTTATCGCTGCGACTTGTTGGCTGTGGAAACTGGGATAACTAGAGGAAAAAACGGCGATTGTGGCCGGACCGGAATTCTGTTCCCAATTAACTGTCCTGCGCGGTGAACCCCCGAAATCCGCCCCGGAAACTAACGGTGCGGATTATTGGTTGCGCCGCACCTGGAAATGCATGGGAAATTGTCTTCTGCCATTGGTAATCGGGTTTCTTTTGGTTTTTCCGTAGTTGAACTAAGCCGCTGACGCGGCGGTCGGCGGGCGCTGGGGGAGGGAGACGTCGGGGGTGGGCGGCGGCTGGGCGTGAGGCAATCGCCGGTGGTTTTTCCAATCGGGTCGTCCGACGGTCGGAGTGCCATGACAACCCTCCGACAAAGACTCATCGATGAACTGGAACTTCGCGGCTTGTCCCGCAGTACGCAGGAATCGTACGTTGGTATCGTCTCCATGCTGGCGCGCTATTACTGGCGGTCACCCGACCGGATCAGTGACGAGGAGCTGCGCGGTTACCTGTTATATCTGCTGCGCGAGCGTCGCAACGGCGCGAGCACGCTGAACGTGGCGGTGAACGCGCTGCGCTTCTTCTACCAGCATGTGCTCCACCGGCCCACCGAGGCGTTTGAGCACGCGCTGCCGCGCATGAAACGGCCGCAATCGCTACCGCGGGTGTTCAGCCCGGAGCAGATCGCCCGGCTGTTCCAAGTCGAGGAACTCACCCTCAAACATCGCACGATGCTGATGACAGCGTACGCGAGTGGTGTTCGCGTGAGCGAGCTGTGCGCGCTGCGCCCCGAACACATCTTGAGCGAACGCGGACAGATCCGCGTCGAGAAGGGCAAGGGAGCGAAGGACCGTTACACGGTGCTCTCGCCCCGGCTGCTCGAACAACTGCGCCTGTACTACCGCGAAGAGCGGCCGGTCGGAGGTTGGCTGTTCCCGTCGCGGTGGAAACCGGGCCGCCCGCTGAGCGCTTGCTGCGTGCAGAATGTGTTCAGGCGGGCAGCGGTGCTGGCCGGGGTGCCGCACAACGGCGGGGTCCATTCGCTGCGGCACTCATTTGCGACGCATCTATTGGAGGCGGGCGTGCCGCTGACGGTCATCCAACGGCTGCTGGGCCACACCACGCTGGTCACGACGACGCGGTACCTGCACGTGTGCCGCGAGCCCCTCAGCGGGCTGCACGGCCTGCTTGAGGCGATCGACCTGAAGGCGCTGGTCAGGCAGTCGGCCTAAAGGCGCCCCCATGTCCCTTCGGGCGCGCGTTGCGCCCGTGGCTCCCGCCTTCACGGTGGCGGAGGTGCTGCGCGTGGGCGTGCCCGCCTACGCACGCACGCACCGCCTGCCGCCGCACCATTGGCGGGTGTTGCGGGCGATCATGTCCTGCCGCACTCCGGAATTGGGCGGCCACTGGTACCAATGCAGCCGTTGCGGGGAACGACAGTTCGTGCCCCATTCCTGCCGCAACCGGCACTGCCCCACGTGCCAGGGAGCCAACGGCTATGCCTGGATGCAGGCCCAGGCCGAGGCGCTCCTGCCGGTGCCGTATTTCCACATCGTGTTCACGCTGCCGCATGCGTTGAACCCGGTGATCCGGCAGAATCGGGCGCATTGCTATGACCTGCTGTTCTTCTGTGCGGCCATGACCCTGCTGGAGTTCGGCCGCCGCGAACTGCAGGCCCAGCTCGGCATCACGACCGTGCTTCACACCTGGAGTCAGACGCTCGAAGGGCACTACCATCTGCATTGCATCGTCACTGGCGGCGGATTGCGCGAGGACGGCAGCTGGGCCGGCCGGCCGCCGCACTGGCTTTTTCCCGTCGGTGCCCTCTCGGCGGTGTTTCGCGGCAAGTTCCGCGCTGGACTCCAACAACTCTACCAGGACGGCCGGCTGGAGTTTCATGGGCAGCTGCAGCCCCTCGCCGCCCCGGCCGCCTTTGCGCAGCTCCTCCGCCAGGCTACGCGCAAGAAGTGGGTCGTCTACGCCAAGCGGTCCTTCGCCGGCCCCGAAGTCGTGCTGGCCTATCTCGCGCGCTACACCCACCGCGTCGGCATCACCAACCACCGCATCCTGGCCCTGGACAAGACCGCCGGCACCGTCCGCTTCGCCTATAAGGACTACGCGGATCATTGCCGGGCGAAGACCCAGACCATCGCCTGCACGGAGTTTGTCCGCCGGCTCCAGTTGCACCTGCTGCCCGAGCGCTTCGTCAAGATCCGCCACTACGGTTTGCTGGCCAATCGCAACCGCCACACCCGCATCGCGCAGGCGCGGGCCGCGCTGCCGCCCGCACCCGAGCCGGCCGTGCTCTCCGGGGCCACCGCGGCGGCGCCGGAACCCGAGCCGCCCATCGGATTGCCCGCGTGCTGCCCCCATTGTCACCAGAAGGCCGACTGGGTGCTCGTCGAACGCCTCGCCCCGCAGCATCAGCGCCCCCGCTGCACCGTGCCGTATCTCGATTCCTCCTAGTGAACCCCGCGACCGAGATCTTCCCTGTCTGCTTGAAGACCGTCGCCACCACGCCGGTCCCCGCCGCGCTTTGCGTTCCCGAGCCGTCCGCCGCGTCCAGGGCGCTGCCCGGCCCCGCTTCTCCCGCCCCGATGCCCGCACGGTGCAACGAAGCTCCCCACGCATTGCCCTGCCAGAGCTCCCTGCGCCCAAACCACGCCCCCGTCCTCCAGCTCCGCGGTTACTTTCCCCGGTAGCCATCCGACCTCCGCGTCAGCGCCTTCGTCCAACGGTGGTGTATGCGTCATGGCCGCACCAGATTGACCGTAATTCGAGAATCGCCAATTTCGGCCACGTCGCATACACCACTAAGCGGTACAGACAACGGACCCAGGCGTCACGTCGGCTGCTGAGCAGCCTTTGGTGCCGCCTGAGTCCGTGTCTGACCTTTGACGTTAGGCAAAAAAGCTTATGATCCCCAAAAGCGATATTCCCAGTCTGATCAAACGACCGAGTGCATTCTTCCCGATCACGATGTCGCTCGCCGCCTTCGCCGTCGTTGCCGGTCACCTCGTGATTTTCGGTGCAGCACGGCAAGCCGATGAGGGCGCGGCAGCTCATATCTGGCAGCTACTCGTCGGCGCGCAGATTCCGATAGTTGTTTTGTTCGCGATCAGGTGGATTCCGCGAGCTCCACAAGCGGCATTGCGAATACTGGGTTTGCAGGTCGTGGCTGGGTTGGTCGCCGTTATGCCGGTATACTTTCTTCACCTCTGAAGACGCCTAACCAGCCACCACTGCCGACCCCGGCCAGCGACACGCCGGCTGCTGGCGCACCCGTCGCGCCGCCGTCCAGGGCGGCAGGTCTCTGAGCGTTCGTGCGCCGAGCTAAGCGAGGCGCTTCCTGCCCGGTGAATGACCGGGTCTTTCAAAGTCTAGCCAACAGAAAGGACCGAGTGTTGCGTTGATGTCAGATAAACCCGTGAAAGAAATCAGGCACATCACGATGGCCGAAGCGGTAACCACTCCGCCGGGTGAAACGGCATCGACGAAGCGTACACAGGGAGGTTCGTAGGCCGCAGGGGGAGTCGCACTCCTCCGAAGGTTGATACAGCCCCGTAAGAAGACTCACAACACGGACGGCGACGCTTTGAACGCAGCGGAAGCCAGTACGGCGGAAGGCGCCCAGGCGAGCCTTCTCCGGTCCGTCGGGGTCCCCCAAAGACCGTGGCATGCGAACAAGGAAGTGAACTCGAACTCGGGAGGCCCGTGGTTCTCCCTGGCAACGGGGTAGGCGAGTCCAACCGAAAGAAGGATTCGTCGAATGGATCGCGGGAGTCAGACCCGTCCGTAGTAGTCGGAGACGGTTGCGCCGCTCACAAGGCGAAGGGACGGGCTGGAGAGCAACGCTGGCATAGCACTCACGCTGGGGCTCGGAAAGTGCCCCATCAAAGCGTGTCCCGCTCCCTGCTGGCACTGAGTCAGAAGGCGGTTGCGGTTCCGAAACATCGGTTCCGCAGCCTGTATCGGATGATCAATCTGCCGATGCTCTACGACTGTTACCGTGAGCTGCGACGCGAAGCTGCCCCTGGTGTGGACGGTCTCGATGTAGCGGCTTATGGCGAGCAACTCGACGAGCGGCTGGCGGATCTGATAGTGCGCTTGAAGGCCCAAACCTATCGGGCGCAGTTGGTGAGACGGCGGTATATCCCCAAACCGGGTAGTGCCAAACAGCGCCCGTTGGGAATACCGGTGGTGGAAGACAAGCTGGTGCAGATGGCAGCGAGCCGGATCTTGGAGGCCATCTACGAAGCAGACTTCCTGGAAAGCAGCATGGGTTATCGCGGCGGACGCGGAGCCCGGGCGGCGACGCAAAAACTCCAACATGTGCTCTTCCATGGGCGCATCGGCTGGATTGTGGAAGCGGACAGCCGTGATGCTCTTCGCGAGAATCGCGGTGGCGATACCTCCTCGATCGCAAAAGGGGCCGTTTCTTGGCGAACATCGATGATGTGCTAAACATAAGCAATTGATAAAGAATAAAGAGCACG
>CAVRNM010000056.1:0-19992 GCA_963722225.1 uncultured Verrucomicrobiae bacterium | reverse complement strand
GGACACTTCCGGCGTATTCGCCAACGTGCTGATCCTGTCGGCGACCGGCGTCGTGTTCCACTATGGCATCGCGTGGCTGCGGCTGCGGCTGCTGTTCTGGGCCGCCCCGTCCAAGGTCGCGGAACGCAAGCCCGAAGGCCCGTCACTGGACGATGCGCGGCCGTTGCAGCTTTACGAATTCGCCGAGCCTTGCATAAATCGGTCCGCCGATCCGCCCGACGGCTTTCAGCATGGCCTGGTTGATCCGCCCGTTCTCGTAGACGTGGTCGGCAATGTGCAGGCGCACCACCTCGCCGATGAAGCTCTGCGAGCTGTACCGCACCGAATTCGTGAACCTCCCGTACTCGGCATTCCAGGTTGATCGGCGCCTCCGCAATGCGCGGCGCGGCAATCGCGTCGCTGGGCGCCACCGCGATGCCGAGCGCATCGGTTTCACTCACCCCCGGCGGATACTGCGCCGAGGTCGCGTGCATCACCTCCAGCATCGCCTCGGTGACGATGTTGACGCAGAAACAGCCGGTCGCCTCGATATTGCGCGCGGTGTCGCACTGCACGCCGGTGGGACGGGCGCGCAACTCACCAGCAGCAGCATCGGCGGCATCACGGACACCACGACGAACGCGCTGACGCGCGGCATTCACCAGGCCGGTGGGTGAAACCGTCGTCACCCACGCGATCGGGCGCGGCACCACCGAGCCGGTCAGCAGTTTGTAGATCGCCTCACGCGGCAGGCCGGTGGGGTCGATGTCCACTTTCAGCCCTTGAATGCCCCGGCCCGCGCCACCGGCACGCGGCGCCGCACGGTACGATTCATCCGAGGAAGCTCGATCCCGTCATAGGCAGCCAAGGGACGAACGGATACGGCACTGGCGGCCCGCCACGCAACGGCACCACGCCGATGGCCGAGCCGACGGTGGAAACCACATCGCGCTGGTTGTGCAGATCGATGCGCAACGTCAGGAAGCCGAGGCCGCCCGCCTGCTGCTTCGCGGCGATCTCGGCGCGCCCGAAGATGGTATCGCCCGCGATGTCCATCCCCCTGTAGCGGAACCGCAGCTTCCACAGCCACCCGGTCGGTCCAAGCCCGTCCTTCACCAGTTGCACGAGCACATGCTGTTTCCAGGAGCCGTTGACCAGCACATCGGGAAGCTTGTCGTGCTGGGTTGCGAACCGCCAATCGTAGTGGATGCGGTGCCAGTTCTCCATTGCCGACGACCAGCGCATGATATGTGCGGTGGTCATCGGGCCCTTCGTGATCGGGACAAGCGAATGGCCGATTTCGACATCCTCATAAACCAAGGACATGGCGCCTATCTCCGCAACGAAGCCTGCCGGCTTATCACCAGCAGATCACCGGCCTCGGTGGTGAAGCGCGTCTCGGTGACAATCACCAGCATCGGTCCCTGTCTGCTCTGTTTGGCGGTGATGCTGTGGTAACGCGGCGTCGCGACCACGCGTTCGCCCAGCCGCGCGCAACGATACAACTCAATCTCGCTGCCACCGTTCAGGCGCCGCTTCAGCGGCGTTTCCACGCGCTCCAACCCGGCGAGCACCGCGCCCGCATTGGTGCTGCCGTCGGCGCTGGGGTCATCGATCACGCTTTGCAGCGGGTCCGGCGTTCCCGGGCGACGGCGCAGCACGAATAACGGGAACAGCGGCGGCGCCACCACGGCGCCGAACTTGCTGTGCGCGGCGGCGTCGCGATCGTAATAGGCCGGATCGTCGTCCATGATTGCCTGGGTGAACCGCCGGATGATGTCAGAAGATCGATCGGTTCCGAAATCGTCGACGTGCCGGTCATGCCGATATATTTCTTGTAGTCGCCGTAGACCGCGACGTCGTCCGCAGGCTCGGTCATGTGGGATCCCCAGGCTTGAGCATCAGACCTTGGCCTCGGTTCCATCGGCCCATGGAACCGCCGTTGTCTGGCACCATAACTTTGCGCGGGACCTTGTCAAGGCAACGGGCGCGCCACAAACTGCAAGATCAGGCCGGCAGATTTCCGCAAGCAGCCGGATCTGCATCCGCGGCGACGACGGGCTGACATCATGATAACATTCGCCACAACGGTCCCGCAGGCACGAACCACGAACTGGTGACGCGCGACTACATCAGCTTTCACGGCATCGCACCCGCGCGGATTGCCCTGGTGTCGGACTTCGCCCAGGCGACGGCGGGTCTGCTCGGCGGCGAGTATGATTTCGTCGTCCAATGCGCCGTGCATCCGGATACGCCAGCGACTCTCGGCGCGCATTTCCAGAAGATGTTCGCCGTCGATTGCTTCATCTCCCGCAGCAAGGAACTGGCCGTGCTCACCTGCTCGAGAAGATCGGCCAACAGGAGGCTCTTGCCGCCCGGCGCGGCACAAAGGTCAAGGATCGTTTCTCCGCTTTTGGGATCAAGCAAACCCGGTGCCAGCGCCGTGGCGGGATCCTGCAGGTAAAGCGTCCCTTTGGCCAGAAGACGTTCGATCTCCGGCCAATGGCCCGCCGGCACGACGTAAAATCCGGCCCACGGAGCCGGCTGGAGAAATCCGGGCGGCTTGATTTGATCTCCCCGCAACCGGGCATAGACGGGCGGGGGCATCTGATTCCATTGCAGGAGCTGACGGGTGGCATCGGCACCGAATTGCGCCAACCAACGCTGCACCAGCCATTCGGGATGAGAGTAGAACCGCGCCAGTTCCGGTGCGCCGGCCGCCGCCGTCGGAGGCGCCGCGTGAAGCCCGGGAGCGCGAGCCAGCTGGCGAAGCACGGCGTTGACCAATTGCACTTCTGCCGGACTGAGCAGCTGCTTCGCCTGCGCGACCGCATGGTGAACAATTCTCGCCACCTTCCCCGCCTCGACCGGCACCGCCCCCGCCTCGAGCAATTCGAAGCCGGACACGAGCAGTACCGCCTGCAGACGCGCCCGCGGCTGGCGTGGAATCAGGGTCCTAAGCTCAACTTCCAGCCGCCCAAGATTCCGCACGGCCCCGAAGAGCAGATGCTGGCACCTGGCCCGCTCCTGCCCCTCCGTAACCACGGTGGCCGCCTCCGCTGGATCGATGGGCCCCGCCGGCGCGATTCCTTCCCCGCCCGGCACCAGCCGCGCGCGGCCACTCTGAACGGGCACTTCCCGCCCGTCCTGCTCCAGCAGGCTGTCCAGCCGCACGTGCTGCCCCAACCAACGCTCGAGCAACCCGACTGACCGGATCCAGGCATGACTCGAAGTTCGCGTCGGCAAGGGCCTCATTTCCGCCATGTTAAGATACACAGTTTGACAATCCATCCCATTCTCGACTCAACTCATCGTTTACACGCCTGCCATATCGCCATTATGAATTCCGAAGCTGTTCACGCGCTCCTCGTCAAAAACCCGTCGCTCAAGGCGTCCAAGGCCAGACTCGAAGCCATGGAGCCAGGTGCTTACTGCGTCCACCGGAGCTGGGGTTTCGGTCAGATCCAGGAGTACGATGAGGCAGACCAGAAGTTGGTGATCGACTTCAAGGGCAAGGCAAAACACCGGATGGATCCGACGTTTTGCATCGGCACGCTCGACGTGCTGCCGCCCAAGCACCTCCTCGTGCGAAAGGAGATCGAGCCGGAAAGGATCGCCCAGCTGATCGACGAAAAGCCGGTCCAGTTGATCGTTGAGACGCTCGCCGCCTTTCCCAACAAGGCCACCACCGCGATCGATCTTGAGATCATCCTGCAGCAGGTGCTGGGTGAGGAACGATTCAAGAAGTGGTGGTCCGCCACCAAGAAACAGGTGGCCAAGGACCCGCGGATTGCGGTCCCCGCCAAGAAGACTGAATGCTACGTGCTCCGCGACGAGCCGGTTTCGGCGGAGGACGAGATCATCGAGCAATTCAACAATACCCGCTCGGCGCGCCGCCGCATCCAGCTCGCCGAGGAGTTGATCACGGTTGCCGCCAAGAAGACCGCCAACGATCTTCTCCCCCTCCTCGAGGGTCTGGCCGAGGCCATCAAGGACAGCAATCAGCTCCACCCCGCCGAGCGCCTGTTTGGCGCGGCGGTCCGGGACGAACTGGCGAAAACCCTCGGGGTCGACATTGCCACGCTTTTGCCTTCCATGGCCGAACTCGTCTCGGACACGCGGCGGCTGGCGGACATGGCGGACAAGATTCCCGTCCATTTCCAGACGCGGTTCCTGGAGCTGGTCAAGGATGCGCATCCCCTCGATTGGAAGGACCTGGCGTTTCTGTTGCTCAAGACCAGCCAGGGCAAATTCACCACGGAATGCATCAACTTCCTGGTGGAGAACGGCCATGCCGAGGAGCTCGCGGCCATTCTGAAGCGCTGGCAGACCGAGCAGAATCTCCGCGCGCCCGTGCTGCTGTGGGTGGTGAAAAACCGCCAGTCCAAAAAGTTCGCCAAGCTCCTGGACGAGCTGATCACGCCGCGTCTGTTCAGCGCCATCTTCTTTGCCATCGATTACGAGGCGCTGCAATCCGCCGGAACCCGCCGCATCCCGCTGGCCGAGATTCTCAGCGACGACCCGGATCTGATTCCCGACCTGCTCGCCACGGCCGACCCCGAAACGGCCCGGGATCTGGCCAACACCCTGCTGCTAAACCAGGGCTTTGAGGAGCTGACCAAGAAGTCGCTGCTGGCCCGGTTCATCAAGATCTTCCCGTCCATCCAGTCGCTGGTCTCCGGTGAAAGCGACTCCCCGAGCGAACAGCTTTTCGTTTCGCGGGAGAGCCACGACCGCAAGCAAAAGGAATATGAGCTGATCGTCTCCAAGCGGATTCCGGAGAATTCCCGCGCCATCGCGATGGCGCGCGAACACGGCGACCTGCGCGAAAACTCGGAATACAAGATGGCAAAGCAGGACCAGCAAATGCTCATGGCACAGAAGTCCCAGCTGGAGCGGGATCTCGCCCGGGCGCGCATCACCGATTTCACGGACGCCAGCACGGACCAGATCAGCGTGGGCAGCGTCGTGGAATTGCGGAATCCCGCCACCAGCGAAACGGCGCGCTATTCGGTGCTGGGGCTGTGGGACGGCGACCCCGAACATCAGGTCATCTCCTACAAAACGCCGCTCGGACTCGCGCTGCTGGGCAAGAAGCCCGGCGACCAGATCAAGGTGAAGTCCGGAGGGAAGGAGAACGATTATCTCGTCACGGCCATCAGCCGTTACGTCGATTTGCCGCCAGCCGGCGGCAGCTGATGGCGCACTGCCCCCCGGGTGAAGATTTCCCCGTCTCCATCCGCGGGTCGCTGCGTCCAGCCCTTCCGGGACACTCGAGCCAGAGGACCCTAACCAAGCCCGCTTCCTCTCCCACCCCCGCCACGTATGGAGCATCTGCTGAAAGGCGTCGCCATCGGCTTCCTCATGGCAGTCCCCGTCGGACCAATTAACCTGCTTTGCCTGCGCCGTTCGCTGGCCGAAGGCCGCCGGGTGGGTTTCGTGTCGGGATTGGGCGCGGCGGCGGCCGACATGACTTACGCCGCGACTGCCGCGGTGGGGCTCACGACCGTCACCAGCTTCCTCCTCAACCATCGCCCGGGCCTGGAGCTGTTGGGCGGTCTGTTTCTGATTCTGCTCGGCCTGCACACGCTGCGGGCGCGGACGCAACCCCGGCGGCAGGCCGCGGCGGTGCATGTCAGGCGGCTGCGGGACGCGTTCGTATCTACCTTTGTGTACACGCTGGCAAACCCCATGTTGATCATCGTCTTCACCGGGGTGTTTGCGAGTTTCGGCCTGGGCTGGCAGCCGGGCCGCAACCTTGACGCGCTGGAACTCGTCGGCGGCGTCTTCCTCGGATCGTCACTCTGGTGGCTGACGCTCACGATGCTGGCCGGCACCTTCGGACGCCACCTGGACGACGGGGCCTTGCGATGGATCAACCTCGTCGCCGGCGGTATCATCGTCGCGTTTGGGATTTGGCAGCTCGTGCCGCTGCTCTGAGCTAGTCATTGCTGTCCGGGGTGATTTCCGCACGCCGCTCGGCGGGCGGCGCTGTGCTACCGGCTCTCCAGAAACAGCGCTGGCGTTGTAGCCGGCCTCGCTGAGGCCGGTCCCGCCTTCGCTGAAGTTTCGGCGGGCGGGCCGGGGTCGGCCCATTCGACAAGCCCCTCGACCTGCTCGGGGCCTTGAGCTTGTCGAAACGGCTCAGGGCAGGCGACCCCGGCTACAAGTTTCTTGTCGTCCGAAGCAAAACGCGCTTGGCCGTCAGGGCTGCCTGTTTTCGGCGGGAGCGGACTGTGCTAAACGCGTCCAGCGCGGAATTGACGCGTTGCCGCCGGCCCGGCATGGGTTGGAGGCCGCCCGCTCCTGCGTCCGGCCGTCCAACCTGATCAACGCCTTGAACTCCTCCCTCGACACCCTGAAGCTCCTCTCCGACCCGACCCGGCTCCGCCTGCTGGCGCTGCTGATGGAGGAGGAACTTTCGGTGGCCGAACTGCAAGAGATCCTCGGCATGGCCCAGTCGCGAATCTCGTCCCAGCTGGCCCAATTGCGCCAGGCCGGGTTTGTCGCCGACCGCCGGGAGGGCAAAAAGGCCTTCTATTCGCTGCGCGCGGGCCTGCCGGCGCGCCAGCTGGCGTTGCTCAAGGCTGCCGGCGATGCCGTGGCCGACGCCCCGGAGTTCATCGAGGACCGGGACAATCTCCGCCGGATCCTGCAAAAACGCCGCCGCGTGGCGGAGCAGTATTTCAACCAAATCGCGGGCCGGCTCGGCAAGGGTTACTGCCCTGGCCGGTCCTGGGAGGCCATCGGCCATCTCGCGTTGCGGCTCGTGCCCCCGATCATTGTGGCGGATCTCGGCGCCGGCGAGGGTTTGATCTCGCAGTTGATCGCCCACCGCGCCGAGCAGGTCTGGTGCATCGACAACTCTCCGCGCATGGTCGAGGTAGGCACCGAGCTGGCGCAACGCAACGGTCTCGCCAACCTCACCTACAAGCTCGGCGACATCGAAAGCGTTCCGCTGCCCGACCAATCGGTCCAGCTCGCCATCCTCAGCCAGGCGCTCCATCACGCCGCCCATCCCCAGGCCGCGGTCAACGAGGCCTTCCGGATCCTGCGCCCGGGCGGGCAGCTTGCCGTCCTCGACCTCAAGGAACACACGTTTGAGCAGGCGCGCGAACGCTATGCCGACGTCTGGCTGGGTTTCAAGGAGAGCGTCCTTCACGGGTTCCTCAAGCAAGCCGGCTTCCAGCAGGTTGAGGTCGCCGTCGTGTCCCGGGAGCCGGTCGAGCCCTGTTTCGAGACTCTCCTGGCCAGCGGCCTCAAGGGGCGTTGACGGCCACGACCGCGGCGGCGGCGAAATCGCACGACTCACCGGAGATTGCGCATGGATTGAGCGTGCAAGATATGCGCAAAGCTCGCCAAGGCGTGCGCTGCAAGGTCCATGCGTTCCATGCGATTATGCCGGAATGCCGGATTGCGCGAAAATGTCCCCCCTCCCTCACCCACCATCATGAACGACGTCTCGGCGGGTGACCTGATCTACGTTTTTGTCTTTTTCCTGGGGGGGGTGGCGTTTGCCTTCGGCCCTTTCGTTCTGGTGTACCTGCTGGCGCCGCGCGGAACCCGCAACACCCGCCACCTGACCGGGCAGTATATTGAGTGCGGGATGGATCCGATCGGGGACGCCTGGATCCGGTACAGCGCGGTGTACTATCTGTACGCCCTGGTGTTCGTCGGCTTTGCGGTGGACGTCCTTTATCTGATCCCCGTGGCCCTGGTCTACGGCCGCCGCTTCGCCGTCCGCGATTTCGTCGAGCTGTTTCTTTTCGTCGGCATTCTCTCGCTGGTGATCGTGTACGCCTGGAAAAAAGGAGTCTTCCAATGGAATCGCAGGTAGACACCTCCAAGATCGTCCAGTTTGCCCGGCTGGAGGAGGTCCTCGCCCTCGGCCGCGCCAATTCCTTGTGGCCGCTGACCTTCGGCCTCGCCTGCTGTGCCATCGAGATGATGGCCGCCGGCATGTCGCGCTTCGACCTTTCGCGGTTCGGCGCCGAGGTGTTTCGCCCCTCTCCCCGGCAGGCCGACCTGATGATCATCGCGGGCACGGTAAACAAGAAAATGGCCCCCGCCGTCAAGCCGCTCTACGACCAGATGCTGGAACCCAAATGGGTCATCGCCATGGGCAACTGCGCCATCTCCGGCGGACCTTTCGTTTATCCCGGCCAATACGCGGTGGTCGAAGGGGTTGACCAGCTGTTTCCGGTGGATGTTTACGTGCCGGGCTGCCCGCCGCGCCCGGAGGCGTTGATCGAGGGCATCTTGAAACTGGAGGAGAAGCTCACCGGGAAGCGCCGGTTCCCCGTGGCCAAATTACAAGAATGAGTCCCTCCCTCGATCGCCTTGCCGAGCGATTCACCCAGCTGCTTGGGCAGACGGCGGTGCCGAGCCGGTCGCCCGTGCCGGAAAGTGTGGTCCCGGCGGCCGCGGCCGCCGGCAGTCCGGGCCGATCGTCCCCGGGCCCCGTCCAGCGCGTTGATCATGCCCTGAAGGCTACGATCTGAACGTCGCGGTTTCCTCGCGACAGGTGGTGCTCGTCGCCGAGATTCTCGACCAGGAGGGTTTTGCCTTGGATGCCATCACCGGCGTGGACTGGCTGGCGCAGGGCGAGATGGAAGTCGTGTACGACTATTTTCATCCGACCGCGTCGGTCCGGGTGGCGGTCCGCGCCCGGATCCCCCGGGCGAACCCGGAGCTGCCCACGATCTCCGCCATCTTCCCCGGCGCCAACTGGCATGAGCGCGAGACGCACGATTTCTTCGGCATCCGGTTTCAAGGCCATCCCGAACCTCGACGCCGTTTCTGCTGCCGGAAGACGCGGACTTATCACCCGCTCCGGAAGGATTACCAGCCGTGATCGCCCCAAAGCAGCTCCTTCCACCGACGGATCCGGCCGGGCTCCCCAGGAGACGTTTGTCCTCAACCTGGGGCCGCAGCATCCCGCCACCCACGGCGTGCTCCGGGTCAAGATGACGATGGACGGCGAGTATATCATCCGCGCCGAACCCGTCTGCGGCTACATCCACCGGATGCACGAGAAGATGGGCGAGAACCGCACCTACGCCCAGTTTCTGCCCGAACACGGGCCGCATCGACTATCTCTCGGCGATGACCTACACCCACGCGCTTCGTGGGCGCGGTGGAACGCGCGGCGAAAATCGAGGTGCCGCCGCGGGCGGAATACGTCCGCGTCATCACGTCCGAGCTGAACCGGATCTCGAGCCATCTGGTCTGGTGGGGCGCGCTCCTGCTCGACCTGGGCGGATTCACGCCGATTGCTTTATGCGTTCGAGGATCGCGAGAAGATTCTCGACCTGCTGGAGGGCATGTGCGGCGCCCGGCTGACCTACTGCTACTACCGCTTTGGCGGTCTGTACAACGATGTCGACGACGATTTTCTGAACGGCACCCGCGAGTTTGTGAAAGCAGATGCGGCCGCGGCTGAAAATGTACCGCGATCTGGTCACCGACAATATCATCCTGCGGAAACGCCTGATCGGGATCGGCCCGATCAGCGCGGAGATGTGCCGCAAATATGGCGCCACCGGCCCGGTCATCCGCGGCGCCGGCGTGGCCTACGACGTGCGCAGGATCGAGCCCTACTCGGTCTACCCGCAGTTTGACTTCAAGATCCCGGTCTACCCGGAATCCGATTCCATGGCGCGCTACCTGGTGCGCATGGATGAGATGGAGCAGAGCCTGCGCATCATCGAGCAGGCGCTCGACCAGCTGCCCGCCGGGCCGTTTATGGGCAAGGTGCCGCGGGTGCTGAAACTGCCGCCGGGCGATTACTGCTACGCGGTCGAGGCGGCCCGCGGGCGGTTCCTGGTCCGGATCGTCAGCGACGGCAAGGACACCCCCTATCGGCTCAAGCTGCGCACGCCCTCGTTCTCCAACCTCAGCCTCTACGAGGAGGCCAGTCGCGGCATGATCCTGCCGGATGCCCTTGCAATGATGGGAAGCCTGGACCTCGTCATCCCCGACATCGACCGCTGAATGCCTGATCCCGCGATGAGCTTCCTTTCCCTCGAACCCATCCGAGTCCTCCTTTACCTCGTCGGCATCTGCGCGTTCGTCGGGGCCAACGCCGCCTATCTGGTGCTGGCCGAGCGCAAGGGGGCGGGACGAATTCCAGCGTCGCCCCGGCCCAACGGAGGCCGGGTACGCCGGCTGGCTCCAGCCCGTGGCCGACGGCATCAAGCTGCTGGCCAAGCAGGTGATGATCCCGCCGGGTTGCGACCGCCTGCTCTTCTGCCTGGCCCCGCTGATGGTGATGGCGCCGCCGCTGATCTGCCTGACCGTGATTCCGTTGGTGAAAACCTGGTCGCCCGGAACATCAACGTCGGCCTGCTTTTGGTCTTTTCCCTCGGATCGATCAACGTCATGGCCCTGATGCTCGGCGGCTGGGCCTCGCGCAACAAATACGCCGATCATTTCCGCCGCCCGCGTCGTCTCGCAGAACGTCGCCTACGAGATCCCCATGCTGCTGGTGGTCATCACGCTGCTGATGGTGACCGGCACGATGAACCTCAACGAGATCGTGCAGCAGCAGGGCGGAGGGTTCTGGCACTGGAATTTCTTCCGGGTCTGGGTCAATCCGCTGATGCCGGTCACGTTTGTGATTTTCTTCATCTGCATGCTGGCGGAGACCAACCGCGCGCCCTTTGACATGGCGGAGGCCGAAAGCGAATTGGTGGCCGGCGCTTTCACCGAATATCGCGGCATGGGCTTCGGCGTGTTCTTCATGGCCGAATACGCCAACATCGTCCTCGGTTGCAGCGTCGCGACCGTCCTTTTTCTCGGCGGCTGGCAGAGCCCGATGGTCCTTCTTTCGGGCCCGGTTTTCGGCCCGCTCTGGTTCCTGGCCAAGATGTATGCCCTCGTCTTGACCGTGATCTGGGTCCGCTGGACGTTTCCGCGCACCCAGTTCTACGGCCTGCTCAATCTCTCGTGGAAAATCCTCATCCCCATCTCGCTCTTCACGCTCCTGCTGACCGGCGCCGTGATGAAACTGCCGCTGGTGCTGTATCACCTGTTCTGAACCCATGAAGATGAAAGCCGCATTTCTGGAAGTCTACGGCGGGTTCATGAGCCTGCTGACGGGCATGCGCATCACGCTCGGCCAGGCTTTCAAACCCGTCATCACCGTCCAATATCCGCGCCAGACGCTGAAGATGCCGGACCGGTTCCGGGGACACATCCAGCTGGTGCTCGACCCCGAGACCGGGAAGTCGCGCTGCACCGCCTGCAAGCTCTGCGAGCGGGCGTGCCCGAGCGACTGCATTGCGGTCGACGGCGCCAAGCTGGAGGGGCAGAAGACAAAATCTGTCACCGAATACCACCTCAATTTCACCACCTGCAGCCTGTGCGGTTCCTGCATCGAGGTCTGCCCCTTCGACGCGATCGAGTTCTCCAAGCAATACAATGTCGTCGCGTTCAGCCGGGACGCCTTCGATCACATGGACCTTGTCCAACGGCTCGCCATTCGAAGAGAAGCCTGGGCGCAGGGCCGCCCGCCCGCGCCGCCTTCCGCCCCACCCGACCCAGCGCCCGTGACGGCGCCTGCCACCCCAGCCCGGCCGGAGGAGCCCAAGACGCCATGAGTCCCTTCCCTCTCGCCGGGTACCTGGTCGTCGCGATCTTCGGCTTTATCGTCGCCACCACGGTTGCCGGAGCGCTGATCGCCATCCTGAGCCAGCGCATCATCCGCAGTGTCGCGGGCCTCGCGCTCTGCAGCCTCGGTCTGGCCGGACTGTATTATTTCCTGAACAGCCCGTTCCTCGCGTTGATGGAGATCCTAATCTACGTCGGCGCCGTCTGCGTGACCATTATCTTCGGTGTTATGCTCACCGAGACCGACGAGCCCGAGCTGCAAGGAAACCCCGGCCGGGAGCGGTGGTGGGCCGCCATCGCCGCACTCGCGAGCGTGGTGATTTTTTGGGGCCTTGCCCGCACCAGCCTGTACGGCGCCTGGTTGGTGGCCGGTGCGCCCGAGACCGACGGCTCCGTCCAGACCATTGGAGTCTCGTTGCTCACCACCTACAGCCTGCCGTTCGAGCTGATTTCCCTGGTGCTCCTGGTCGCTATTCTCGGCGCCCTGACTCTCGCCCGCGGTGGAAGGGACAAGCCATGAATCCCTCCCACCTGCCGGACCAGCCCGCCCTCTACTTCCTGCTCGCGGCGTTTTTGCTCGCCACCGGGATTCTCGGCCTCATCCGCCGCCGGACCTTCATCGGCATGCTCATCTCGGGTGAACTGATCTTCGCCGCCGCCAGCTTGAATTTCATGACCGTCAACCGGTTCATGGCGCCCGATCCGGCCGTCGGGCAGATCGTCGTGCTTTTCATCATGGGACTCGCCGCAGCCGAAGTCGCGATCGCGCTCAGCATCATCATCGCGGTCTACCGGAATTATCGCTCCATCCACTCCAAGGAGCTTTCTGAACTGAAGGGCTAGACCGATGCCAACCCCTCCCGACATCCGGCTCCTGCTCGCCGTCCTTGCGCCCCTCGCTGGCGCCGGTCTGGTGATGCTGGCGGGCGAGAAGACCAACCTGCGCGAAACCTGCTCCTTCGTCGCCGCCGCCACGCTCTTCCTCATCGTGGCCTCGATGATCCCGGACGTGCGCGCCGGGACGACGCTGCACTACCCGCTCTTTCAGCTGCTGCCCGGGCTGAGCTTCTCGCTGCGTGCCGATGCGCTCTCGATGATCTTCGCCGTCACCGCCTCGTTCCTCTGGGTGCTCACGGTGTTTTATTCGGCCGGCTACATGCGCGGCCTCGAGGAGCATGCCCAGACGCGGTTCAACGCCTGCTTTGCGCTCGCCCTCTTCGGCGCGATCGGCTGCGCCTTTGCCGACAATCTCCTCACGCTCTATCTCTTCTACGAGATTGTCAGCGTCACCACCTACCCGCTGGTCGCGCACCACCAGGACAAGGAGGGCTACGAGGGCGGCAAGAAATACCTGGTCTACCTGACCACCACCGCCAAGGGGCTCATCCTGCCGGCGATGGTGCTGATCTATGTTCTTTCCGGGACGCTCGATTTCGCCACCAATGCGCACACCGGGATCCTGCCCGCCAGCGTCCACCACGGCGTGATCATCGCTCTGTACATCTGCTGCATCCTGGGCTTCGCGAAAAACGGCCTGATGCCGCTGCACAACTGGCTGCCCAGCGCGATGGTCGCCCCGACGCCCGTGAGCGCGCTGCTCCATGCCGTCGCCGTGGTGAAGGTGGGCGTGTTTGCCACCGTGCGGGTGATGCTCTACGTCTTCGGCGTGGACCTGATGGACCGCTTGCATCTCGGCCTGCCCACCGCGTACTTCGTCTCCGTCACGATCCTCGTCGGCTCGGCCGTCGCCCTCAGCAAGGACAACCTCAAGGCGCGGCTCGCCTATTCCACCGTGAGCCAGCTATCCTACATCATTCTCGGGGTCGCGCTGCTGACGCCCACCGCCGTCGCTGGCGGACTGTTTCATATCGCCGCGCATGCGTTCTCCAAGATCACGCTGTTCTTCTGTGCCGGCGCGATCTACGTCACCACCCACAAGAAAAACATCTCCGAGATGAGCGGCCTGGGTCGCGCGATGCCCTGGACCTTTGGCGCGTTTGGCTTGGCGGCACTCAGCATGATCGGCGCGCCGCCGGTCGGCGGCTTTGTCTCGAAGCTCTACCTTCTCGTCGGCGCCCTCGACGCCGGCTCGATCGGCATCGTCGTGGTGCTAGTGGCTAGCTCACTGCTTAATGCGGCTTATTTCGTGCCGGTCGTTTACCAGGCGTTCTTCGGGCCGCCCCCTGCCGGGCGCGACCCTCATCAACACGGCGAGGCCCCGCTCACCATGCTGATTCCGCTCTGCCTCACGGCCGCGCTCTCCCTGGCCATCGGCCTCTTCCCCGATGTTTTCATGCACTTCGCCCAGGCCGTCCTGCCATGAACCTTCTCCGCCTCATTGAATTCCTGCGCGACCATCTCCGCGCCGTGGTGCGGATTGCGCTCGCGCTCCTGGTCGTCCTGGTGCTGCTCGACGCTGTTCCCGCCATCGTCGACAAGGCGCACGCCCACACGGCCGCCGAACACGTCCCCGCCTTCTGGGCCGCCTTTGGCCTGCTCGGCTGCCTGGTGCTGGTGATCCTCTCGAAGAGCTACGGCCATCTCGGCGTTTCGACCCGCGAGGACTATTACGATGAGTAACCACTGGTTTCATCCCGCGCTGGTCCTGCTGCTCGGCGGCGCCGTGCTGCCGCTGGTGCCCCCGCGCCTGAAGAAGGCCTTTCTCCTGGCGGTTCCCGCCCTGGCGTTCGGGGTTGTGCTCGCGATGTTCACGATGGCGCGGGGGGAATTCTGGCACGTCCATTTTCTCAAATGGACCCTTGTCTTCGGCCGCGTCGACTCGCTGAGCCTGGTGTTTGCGGTGATCATGAGCGGGATGTGCGCCATCGGCACGCTCTACGGCCTGCATGTCGAGGAGGATGCCCAGCACATCGCCGCCTGGACCTATGTCGCCGGCTCGCTCGGTGCAATCTTCGCGGGCGACCTGCTCACGCTCTTCCTTTTCTGGGAGGTGATGGCGTTCGCCTCCGTTTTTCTCATCTGGTTCCGGCGCCAGCCCGAATCCACCGCGGCCGGTTTCCGCTATCTTCTGGTCCACGTCGCCGGCGGCCTGTCGCTCCTCGCCGGCATCGTCCTCCATGTGCAAGGCGACCGGCAGCACCGGCGTTCGCCGCGTTCGATGTCCATCATCCCGGCGCGGCCGATTATCTGATCCTGGTTGGATTCCTCCTCAACGCCGCCGTGCCGCCGCTGCACGCGTGGCTGCCCGATGCCTACCCGGCCGGCACGTTCAACGGTTCCGTTTTTCTCAGTGCGCCTTCACGACCAAGACCGCCGTCTACGCGCTTTGCCGCGGGTTCGCCGGCATGGAGCTGCTCGTGTGGCTCGGGGTGATCATGTCGCTCTACGGCGTTGTCTACGCCATCATCGAGAACGACTGTCCGCCGGCTCTTCGCCTACCACATCATCAGCCAGGTCGGCTACATGGTGGCCGGGGTCGGGCATCGGCACCGCAGCTCGCCATCAACGGCGCCTGCGCCCACGCGTTCGCCCACATCCTTTACAAGGGCCTGCTCTTCATGGGCGGCGGCTCTGTCCTCTTCATGACCGGGGAGACCCGCATGCGAATCTGGGCGGCCTCTACAAGAAGATGCCGTGGGCCTTCCTGCTGACCTTGATCGGCGGCCTCTCGATCTCCGCCTTCCCGCTCTTCAGCGGATTTGTCAGCAAGTCGATGATCGTCCAGGCCGGTTTCGAAAAGCCACCTCCTCTGGGCCGCCTTCCTCCTCAATCTCGCGTCGATCGGCACGTTCTATTGCAATGGTCTGAAGGTCCCGTACTTCGTCTGGTTTGGCCAGAACAAGTGCGAGCCTGCGACCTTCGAGCGCGCCAAGGACCCGCCCTGGAACATGCTCGCGGCGATGGGTGTCGCCGCCTTCCTCTGCGTCTTCCTCGGCTGCTACACGCCGGCTCTTTACAACCTGCTCCCGTACCGCGAGGCGGCGATGGAGTACCATCCGTACACTTCGTATCACGTTTCGGAGATCGCTCCAGCTCCTGCTTTTCACCGCCCTCGTCTTCTTTGTGCTGGTCAAGCTCAAGAAAATCGAGCCGCGACGCGGGCACGAATCTCGATCTCGACTGGTTCTATCGAATGGGCGGCCACGCCTTCCTGTGGCTCGCCCGCCAGCCGGTCCAGTCCGTCGACACCGGGGTCGGCGAGGTCTATCGCGTCGGCAGGCCTCGTCCCGCTGATGAAATCCGCGGGGTTCGTCGGTCGCTTCGACAACCGCATCATCGACGGCGCGGTGGACGGCCTGGCCTCCGCGGTCCGCGGCGTCGGCGCCCGGCTGCGCTGGGCCCAGCGCGGCGCTCTCCAGGAGAACCTCACGTTCGTGTTCGCCGTTGCGGCGATCCTTCTCCTCGGCTTCGTGATCTTTTTCTAGCCCTAGCGCGCCATGACTTCTCCCGGCTCCCCAGAGGGCTTTCCGCTCTTGAGCATCCTGATCTTCGCGCCGCTGGCCGTCGCCGCCGTGGCGGCCCTGATTCGCAGCGAGCGCGGCCTGCGCTGGTGGACGCTCGCCGGCACCACGGCCATCGCGCTTTTTTCGCTCCGACTTTGGACCGGCTTTGCCGCCGGCACCGCCGCCTTCCAGATGGTCGAGCACGCGATCTGGATTCCGGGACTGAAGATCAATTATGCCGTTGGCATTGACGGGATCAGCCTGCTGCTCGTCCTGCTCACGACCCTGATTTCCCCGCTCTGCGTCCTCTGCTCGTGGAGCTACATCACGACGCGGATCAAGGAATTCATGCTCTGCCTGCTGGTCATGGAGACGGCCATGATCGGCGTTTTCTGCGCGCTCGATTCCATCCTGTTCTTCGTGTTCTGGGAGGCCATGCTCATCCCGATGGCGCTGCTGATCGGCGTGTGGGGCGGCCCGCGCAAGATCTACGCCTCGCTCAAGTTCTTCATCTACACGATGGCCGGCTCGATCTTCCTGCTGGTCGCGCTCATCGCCCTGCGACTGCAGACCGGCACGTTCTCACATCCCCGATCTGATGGGCCAGCATTATGACCCGGCCTTCCAATGCTGGATCTTCGCCGCGTTCTTCATCTCCTTTGCAATCAAGGTGCCGATGTTCCCGTTCCACACGTGGCTTCCCGGCTGCCCACGTTGAGGCGCCCACGGCCGGCAGCGTGCTCCTGGCCAGCGTGCTGCTCAAGATGGGCACCTACGGCTTCCTGCGGTTCTGCCTGCCGATCGTGCCGTATGCCACCCACGTCTTTACGCCCTATGTCCTCTGGCTGTCCGCGATCGGCATCCTCTACGGCGGATTCGCCGCGCTGGCCCAGAGCGACCTCAAGAAGCTCGTCGCCTATTCCTCGCGTCGGCCACATGGGTTTCGCCACGCTCGGCATCTTCGCCCTCAGTACCTCCGGCATCGAGGGCGCCACCCTGGTCATGATCAACCACGGCGTCACCACGGGGGCGCTCTTCATCGCCGTCGGCATCATCTACGAGCGGCTGCACACGCCGCGACCTTTCCGCGGCCGCCGGCCTCGGCAGGTCCATGCCGATCTTCGCGTTCTTCCTCGGCGTGTTCTGCCTCTCCTCGCTCGCCTTCCCCGGCACCAACAGTTTCATCGGCGAATTCCTTGTGCTGAGCGGCGGGTTCGCCGTTTCGCTGGTCCTGGTCGCCTGCGTCGTGCCGGGCGTGGTGCCTCGCCGCGGCCTACATTTTTCGCATGCTCCAGCGCATCGCCTTTGGCGGCACCAGCAACCCCGATCATCACGACCTCAAGGACCTGAATTTCCGCGAGATCCTCACCCTCGCGCCGCTGCTGGTCTTTGTTGTTCTGGATCGGCCTCCACCCGCAGCCTTTTACCGTCATGCACGCCAGCGTACAGCATCTGCTTGCCCAGGCGGGCGCCTTGTCACCATGATGGATCTTTGATTCCTGCCGGCCTTCTGTGCCCGGCTGACTCCGCCATGCCCGCTCCTCGCTCCTCACTCCTCGCTTCCCCATGATAATGCCGTTCATCCTCAATTTTCTTCCCGAGCTGGTGCTGCTCATCGGCGGGCTCGGTCTTTCTGATCGCGCTGGGCGAAGCGCGGCAGAACTTGCCCGCACCGTCGCCCTGCTGGTGGCCTGCCACCTCGGCGCGGCCGCAGTCTCGCTGCGCCAGCAAGCCGACCTGTTTTCCGGCGCCTACCGTGTCGACCAGTTTCGCAGATCCTGAAGCTCGTCCTCGCTGTCGGCTTCACCTCATTCTGTTCCTGAGCGGCGATCTCGCGGACATCCGCGGCGAGGTCAAGCCCGAATACTACTTCTTTCTGACCCTGAGCGTCTCCGGGCTTGCCATGCTCGTGAGCTGCGTCGATATCATCACCCTCGTTATCGCCCTGGAACTCTCGTCATTCCCGCTCTACCTCCTCGTGCCGATGCGGCGGGAGCGCGCGGGGCAGCAGCAGCCAGATGGAGTCGGCCATCAAGTACATCATGTTCGGCAGTCGCGGCCAACGGCGTCATGTTCTTCGGCCTGAGCTATCTGTTACGGACTGACCGGCACGACGCACCTGTCCGCGCTGGCGTCCCGGCTCGCCCCGGTCGTCCATTCGCCGCTCGCCATCGCCGGCCTCGGGCTGGCCTTCTGCGGGCTCTACTACAAGCTGGCGATCTTCCCCTTCCACTTCTGGACGCCCGACGTTTACCAAGGCGCGTCCAACGAAACCGCGAGCCTGATCGCCTCGTTGCCGAAGGTCGGCGCCGTCGCGGTGCTGATCCGCTTTGTCTCGCTGGCCACGCCGGAGAACCCCGCCGTCGCCACCATGCTCATCGCCTGGCCGTCGGGCTCGATGTTCTTCGGCAACCTGATCGCGCTCGTCCAAAAAGACTTCAAGCGCATGCTTGGCTTTTCCGGCATCGCCCACGCCGGCTATGCGCTGATTGGATTCGTCGCCCTCGACCAGGCCGGCTTTACCGCGGCCCTCTACTACATCACCGGCTACCTGTTTATGATCCTGGCCTGCTTCGTGGTCATCACGAAGGTCTCCCGGGACGGCGCCAACGTGTCGATCGCGGAGCTCGCCGGGCTGCACCGCCGCTCGCCCCTGCTGGCCGCCACCCTGCTGGTGGGAGTCTTCGCGCTCGCGGGCGTTCCGCCCTTCGTCGGCTTCATGGGTAAATTCAGCCTGCTGACCGCCGCCTACGCCCAGGGCCACCTCGCGCTTGTCGTCATCGCCGTGATCAATTCCGCCATCGCGATCTACTATTATCTCCAGGTTGTCCGCCAGGCCGTTTTCGGCGAAACCAGCCCCGCGGCCGTCGCGGCGCCCATCGTGCTGACCTGGCCGACGCGGGCGCTCTGCGTGGTGCTGATCGTTGGCATTGTCGCCCTCGGCGTTGCGCCCGGCACCGTCATCGACACCATCTCCCATTCCCTCGCGTTTGTGCAGACCGGCCCCGCCACCGCGCTGCTCGTTCGATAAACGCGGCGCGGACATCCTGCCAGCCGCGGCCGGCGAAAAGGGCTCGGGTTCCGGAGGCGCGGCTTCCGTGCTGCCGCGCGCTACTCCGGCTTCTTCCAGGCCTCGGCGGAGCCTGGCGGCGGCTGCCACGGCGGGTTGAGCCAACGCTCGTCCGGCCTTTTGCCAGGGTCAGCTGACTTCTGACTCTTGTCCTCCGCTTCCTGGTTGGATGGCGGCCGGATGGGCTGGCGGCCGGTTTCACGCCAGTCCCGCGGCCACGCGCCTCCTGCCCGACGGATCAGATTTCTAAAGTCCCACATCATCGTTCGACCTTCAGGGTGTCCCGCTGGTCTGGCCGAGCATCCGCCATCCGGATTCCCGTTTCAACTCATTCCAGCAGGGAAGCAATTCGGCTGGTTTTCTTCGATTGCGAGCGGCGGATTCCGGCGCCAAGCTCCGATCCACCACCTTCCATGAGCTCCCTCAGTGAAAATGCGGTTGCGAAGCTGCTCGAGGGTTACAACTGCGCGCAAGCCGTGCTTTGCGCCAGCTGCGACCGGCTGTCGTTCGACAAGGATGCTGCACTCCGCCTCGCCTGCGGCCTGGGCGCGGGCATGGGCCGGAAGCAGGAGGTTTGCGGAGCCGTCTCCGGCGGCATTCTCGCGCTGGGCCTCAAGCATGGCCGGGGCGAGAAAGCAGACCGCAGCCACACCGAGGCGACCTACGCGCTCACGCGGAAGTTGATGGACCGGTTTGAGACAAAGCACGGCAGTTGCATCTGCCGCGATCTGCTCGGCGGTTGCGATCTGACCACCGAAAACGGACAGCGGTACTACAAGGCCAATGACCTTCTGCACATCACCTGCGCGCCCTGCGTTCGGACCGTCGGAGCGATTCTCGAGGACCTGCTGTAACCCCACCCACCGGTGCCCCCACAAAAACAGGACTATTTGCTGCGCTTGATCGAGGAACTGGGCCAGCTGGATGCGT
>CAVRNM010000055.1:0-12442 GCA_963722225.1 uncultured Verrucomicrobiae bacterium | reverse complement strand
TCAATACGCTCGCGAACATCAAGGCCGCGGCGGGGAGCCTCGACGCGGTCAAAGCATCGTTTTTGTCAGCGGATTTGTGAATGCGGTGAACGGATTCGCCGAAAGTCCTGCAGTGATCAACGGGGCCTCCGACCTCTTCGTTGAGGTATTTGGCGAGGCCGGCCGGCACGCGCGGGCGGCGGTGGCCGTGGCCGGGTTGCCGCGCAATTCCACGACCGAGATCGTGGTTGTGGCGGAACTCAAGGAGTGACCTGGCGGCGATACGCGCCCGGGCTCAGGTGATACCGGCGGCGGAAGGCTTTGCAGAGATGATTGGCGTCGGCGAAGCCGGTCTGCGCGGCGAGGTCTTTCAGCGGGGCGGCGGTCTCACGCGAGACGCCTGCGCACCTCCGCCAGCCGGATATCCCGCAAAAGTAGGCCGCGGGGGCCAGGCCGGTGGCGGCGCGGAAACGGTGACTGAAGTGACTCCGGGACAGATGGAGTTCCCGGGCAATCTCCTCGATGCCAAAGGACCGGGTGAGGTGGTCCTGCACAAACCGCCGCACCTCCCGCAGCATCGCCTCCCGCCGATCGCGCGGATGCGCGAGGTCGTGCCGGTGGCGCTCGAGGTCCAGCATCCAATCGAGCAAGGCGCCTTCCTCGGCGAAAGGGTCGGCAAAACGTCCCTGGCAGTTGCGCTCAAAGAAGGCGAGACACTGGGCGGCAAACGAGGATTCCGCCGGCAGGGGAAAGACCGGCGGGTGGCGCCCGGCCAGCCGTGAGAGCCGTCGCACGACGTACGGATGGGTGAAGGTGAACCAGAAGAACGACCATTCCGGCACCTCTGCCGGGAGATAGTACCGATGCCGGGAGGGTAGGATCGCCAGGAACGCCGTCTCCGGGCCCACCATCCAGCGCTGCGAGCCGCGCTCGAAGCAACCCGTGCCGGTCAACGTGGCCTGGAAGACGATGCGCGGGTGGCGCGGGTCGGCGCCGCGGTGCAGGCCATCCCAGCGATACGCCGCCGGGTCCTTCCGGGTTTCGCAGCCCAGGTAGATTTCGCCGAAGGGCCGATGGCTGAAGTCGTCGCCGCGCCAGGCGCGAAATGCCTGGCGAAAGGCGGCCAATCGGGCGGTGGAGTCATTGGTCACAAATCGACCATATTACGCCAATCGCGACCATTGCAGACAATTAATCAATGGGATACGATCAGCCGGTTACTGGCCAAGGCGGCGCACGAAAAGACCATTTCTGAGCTTTGCGAGATGATATGACACATCGGTAGGGCGCGTTGCCCCCAACGCGCCCAGAGCGTCTTGCCCGTTCGACAAGCTCAGGGTCCCGAGCCTGTCGAGGGATGGACAAGCCGCTCCATCTGCGGCTGTCACTTCACCAGGCAAATCTCGGTAAATGGATGTCATCCGGAAATGCGTGTCCGGCCGGGCTCCTCGTTCATTCATCCCCATCCACCATGTCTCCGTCACATTTGTGGCACTTGGCTGCCCTGTTCCTGCCTGGCATTTTGCTGGGTGGCGTGACCAGCGGTTCCGAACCGGAAACCGCTGAGCTGCGCACGCCGCCTCCGTCCGCGGTCCCGCGGATCAATGGTCCGGCCCTCTTCGGCGTCCGGCCTGGCTCGCCTTTCTTTTATCGGATCCCGGCCAGCGGAGAGCGGCCGATGTCGTATGCGGTGGATGGTTTGCCGGCCGGATTGTCGCTCGATTCCTCCTCCGGCATCATCACCGGCCGGCTGGTGACGGCCGGCGAACATGCCGTCGTGTTCCGGGCCCGAAACGCGCAAGGGCAGGCGGAGAAACGTTTCCGCATCGTGTGCGGCGAGCAGATCGCGCTGACGCCGCCGATGGGCTGGAACAGCTGGAACTGCTGGGCCCAGGCAGTCGACCAGGACAAGGTGCTGCGGTCGGCCCGCGCGCTGGTGAGTTCCGGTCTCGCCGACCACGGGTGGACGTACGTCAATATCGACGACACCTGGCAGGGCGAGCGCGGCGGCCCGCGCCACGCTATCCAGGGCAACGAGCGCTTTCCCGACATGAAGCGGCTCTGTGACGAGATCCACGCGCTCGGACTCAAGGCGGGAATCTATTCGAGCCCGTGGATCACGACTTTCGCCGGCTATCGCGGTGGGTCAAGCGACGATCCCGGCGGCAAGTGGGAACGGTTGCAGAACTATGAGGCGAGCAAACGGCTGGGCCGGTGCTCGTTCGCCGCGAATGACGCGGCCCAGCTGGGCGAGTGGGGTTTTGACTACCTGAAGTACGACTGGGCGCCCAACGACGTGGAGCACACGAAGGAGATGGCGCTGGCCCTGCGCGCCACCGGACGGGACATCGTGCTCAGCCTGTCGTGCAGCACTCCGATTGAATCCATTCGCGAACTGGCGCAGTGGGCCCAGGCCTGGCGCACCACGGGGGACATCTGGGACACGTGGGAGACTCCGGGACCGTGGCAAAATTCGGTTTCGGCGATCGGCTTCAACCAGGATGCGTGGGCCGCTTTTGGCGGGCCCGGGCATTGGAACGACCCGGATATGCTCGTGCTGGGCCACGTCGGCTGGGGGCCGCAGCTCCACGCGACCCGCCTCACCCCCGCGGAGCAATACACTCACATCAGCATGTGGTGCCTGCTCTCGGCCCCACTCCTGATCGGCTGCGACCTGGAACGGCTCGACGCCTTCACCTTGAACCTGCTGACGAATGACGAGGTGCTGGCTCTCGATCAGGATCCGCTGGGCCGGTCCGCGCATCGCGTTGCCACCCTCGGCGCCATCGATGTGTATGCGAAGACGCTGGAAGGCGGCGACTCTGCCCTGGGATTCTTCAACCGCGGTGATGTGCCGCACACGGTCACCGCCAAGCTGGATCGGATCGGCTTGGGCGGCCGCTGGCTGGTCCGCGATCTGTGGCGCCAAAAGGACGTGGGCGGATTTATGATCGATCTTCCCGTGACTGTCGCTCCGCACGACGTCGCTCTTTACCGGCTGACGCCGGCGAGGCAGGGTGCGACATCGCCGAGATGATTCCTCATTGGCATTCCGGTCCACCTGACTCGAAAGCCAGGCGAGGGAAATGCGCTCCCGCGACGATCGGGTGTTAAGCCACTGTCGCTTGCGCCAGCTAGTTCGCGGCTTACGCTCGACGCGGCCAAATCGACAGCCCCGGCCGACGGGCCGCCGGCGCTGTTTTCGTGGTTGCTTCGGGGCCGGCTTGGCCGCAAACAAACGGGACTTTTCCCTCTGGCATGGCGTTCAACCTTAAGAAAGTCCTGAAGGCGTTGCTGTTCTCCTCCAGCCAGCCGCTTTCGATCAACGAGATCCAGGAAACCTTCACGCGTTTTCACGAGCAAGATCCGTGGTCCGGCAGCCGGCCGGCCGGGGAAGCGAATCCGGCCCCGGGAAACGAGGCCGTTGCCGCGGCGCCTCCGGCCGAGCTTCCGCTGGAACCACCGGTGGATGAAGAACTCTATCGCGACGTGCCGGCCCTGGCGACGGCGGCGCAGATCCGCGAGGCCCTGGAGGAGATGGCGCTCGAGCTCCGCGCGGCCGATGACATTTTTCTCCTGACCGAGACGGCCCAGGGATACCGGCTGGTGACGCCGCCGCGCTTTGCCCGCTGGGTGCGCGCGCTCCGGAACGAGCCGCCACCCGTGAAGCTGAGCCAGTCCGCCTTGGAGACCCTGGCGGTGATCGCTTACCGCCAGCCGGTCACGCGTGCCGAGATCGAGCACATCCGCGGCGTCTCGGCGGAGGCCGGGATCAACCGCCTGCTGGAACGCGAACTCATCTATATCGTCGGCCGCGCGGACCTTCCCGGCCGGCCGATCCAATATGGCACGACCGGGACGTTCCTGGAATTCGTCGGGGCCAGGTCGCTGGACGAGTTGCCCGCCTCCGACGTGCTTTCGCACCGCCAGATCGACGAATGGTTGCAGACGGCGATGAGCGGATCGCAGCTTTCCGACCGCGAAATGGGCCTCCCGGAGGAGGGGACGGAACAACTGACGCTCGATGACGCCGCCCGGGCGGCGTCGGCGGCGCCTGCGCCCCCGCTGCCGTCCGCGTCATTGGCCACGGTGGAAACGCGCGCCTCCCCAGGCGGAGCGGAGCCGCCGGCCGCGGCCGACCCGACCAGTTCAACCTGAAGCACCATGGACATCGACACTCTTCGTCAAAAAATCGACCGGCTCGACACCCGGCTGGTGGTGTTGCTCAATCAGCGCCTTTCCCTCGCCGCCGATATCGGCCGGCTGAAGCGCAGCAAGGACGGCCGGATCTTTGTGGCGGAACGCGAGGACCGGGTCCTGCACAAAGTCTGCGGGCAGAATCAGGGACCGATGAAGGATGCGGCGCTGCGCGCCATCTATCGCGAGGTGATGTCCGCCGCCATCGCGCTCGAGAAACCGTTGTTCATCGCCTATCTCGGGCCGGAGGCGACCAACACCCATCAGGCCGCGATCAAGAAGTTTGGCGCCAGCGTCGACTACCACGGCATGGCGACCATCGGCGACATCTTCACCGCGGTGGAGAAGGGCGAGGCGGACTACGGGGTGATTCCGATCGAGAATTCGACCGAGGGGTCGGTCCGCGATGCGCTCGACCAGTTTGTTGACTCCGACGTCAAGGTGGTCGCCCAAATCTATCTCGAGATCACCCACGCGCTGATTTCCACGTCGCCGCTCGAGAAAATCGAGAAGGTCTATTCGAAGGACCAGGCCCTGGCCCAGTGCCGCATGTGGTTGCAGCGCCATCTGCCGCACGCGCAGGTCATCGACTCGGCCAGCACGTCGAGCGCGGTGCAGATCGCCAAGAAAACGCCGGGAACCGCGGCGGTGGCGAGTCCGCTGGCCGCGGAATACTACGGCGTGCCGGTCGTGGTGCCGAACATTCAGGACAAGCCGGACAACACCACGCGGTTTTTCGTGGTGGGCAAGCAGGCGTCGGGTTCGGTGGGCGGCGGCCGGGACATGACCAGCTTCCTCATCTCGCTCGGTGATAATGCCGCGGCGCATCCGGGCGCGCTGCTCAAGATGCTCCTGCCGCTGGCGAAGCGCGGCATCAATCTCTCGAAGATCGAGTCGCGCCCGAGCAAGAAGCGCCCGTGGGACTATTTCTTCTTCATCGACGTGACCGGCCACTATGACGATCCCGCGATGCGCGAGGCGATCAAACAGCTGCACCGGTTCTGTCCCATGGTGAAATGGCTGGGAAGTTACCCGGTCGCCCAGTAGGGCAATTACGTGATGAGGTGGTGCGGCTCGTCCTCGAGACGCTCAAAGGCGTCTCCATGTAAATTGTAGGAAGCGAGCTGGCTCGCGATTCCGCGGTGGGGATCGCCCGCGAGCGGGCTTCCTACACGGTCACCTGCCGAAATCTTTTCCACGAGTCAGCGTCGTGATTTCTGCATCGTCACGGCTCAGCGCGTTTCAGCTCGGCTGCCGGGCGTACGGCGCGGTTGATGTCCGAACCAAATGGGGCTTTGTTGGACCGATGAAGGCTGCAAATATCCGGCGGTTCGGGTGGGGAGCGAAGACGTCGGTGCTGGCGCTGCTGATCATCGCGACGGCACTGGCGCCGCTGCGGGCTGCCCAGGCCACGATCACCGAGTCCTATGTCTGGAACAATGTCGCGATTTACGGCGGCGGATACGTCAGCGGCATCATCTGCAATCCAACCCAGCCCGGCCTCATTTATTTGCGCACCGACATCGGCGGCGCCTACCGGTGGGACGGCGCGGCGCGCCGATGGCGGCCGCTGCTCGACTGGATCACCCGGCGCGACTCGAATCTGATGGGGATTGAGAGCCTCGCAACCGATCCAATCGAGCCCAACCGCGTTTACCTCGCCGCCGGCACCTACACCAACCCTCGGGTGGGCAATGGAGAGATCCTCCGATCCGCCGACTTTGGAGAAACGTGGCAGCGGACGCCGATGCCGTTCAGAATGGGAGGCAATGAAATGGGTCGGGGAAATGGCGAGCGGCTGGCCGTCGATCCGAACGAGAACCGCATTCTTTATTTTGGCACGCGGCGCGACGGGCTGTGGCGCAGCGCCGATTTCGGAACCACGTGGAGCAGGGTGGAGGGCTTTCCGGCTGTGACGGATGCCGACGACAACACGCCGCGTCCACCAATGGCAGCGCGATTCAACTTTCCCGTCCAGCCGATTGGCGTGGTGGTGGTCGAGTTCGACTCCGCGAGCGGCGCCCGCGGCCGGCCGACGCCGACGATCTACGTGGCCGTCTCCACCTCGGGCCCGTGCCTGTTCCGAAGCGCGGACGCTGGTGCGACGTGGGCGCCCCTAGCGGGACAGCCCACCGGATTCAGGCCCAATCACCTCGTTCTGGATTCCAAAGGTATCTTGTATGTCAGCTATGGAAAGGAGCCGGGCCCGAACACCATGACCGACGGGGCGGTCTGGAAGTACGATCCGAAGGCCGGTGTCTGGACGGAAATCACTCCGGTTAAACCCGGAGCTGTCTCCGAGAAATTCGGCTATGGCGCGGTGGCGGTCGACGCGCGGCATCCGGGCACGGTGATCGCGAGCACTTTTTATCAGCGCAATGAGATCTACCGCAGCACGAATGCCGGCCAGACCTGGACACCGCTGCTGGCGGACGCGGAATGGGACCACTCAGCGGCGCCTTACACCCGGGCGTTTAACCCACACTGGATGGGCGACATCGAGATTGATCCCTTCGACTCCGACCATGCGTTGTTCACCACCGGGTACGGGATTTGGACGACCGCCAACGCGAGCGCGGTTGATCGCGGTCAGCACCTGCGGTGGACCTTCGACGACCAGGGGGTGGAGGAGACCGTGCCTCTCGGAATCATCAGCCCGCCGAAAGGGGCCCATTTGCTCAGCGGGCTCGGCGATATCGACGGATTCAGGCACGACAACCTCGATGGCTCGCCACCGGAGGGCACGTTTACCAACCCGCACTTCAGCAACACCGAGACGATCGATTTTGCGGCCAATGCCCCCGCGGTCATCGTCCGATCCGGGACGTTGCGCGGACCGGCGGCGGGGGCGGTGCGCGCCGCCTATTCGGTCGATGGCGGCAAGACGTGGCGGCCGTTGGCCACGGAGCCGCCGCTGCCGCAGGCCGCGGCCAGCAACCGGTTTCTCGGAGGCGCAGGGAGCATCTCCGTCTCATCCGATGGAAAGACGGTCGTATGGACCCCTCGCGGCGGCTCTCCCGAAGTCACGCGTGACTGGGGTGCGACGTGGGTGGCGGGCAGCGGCACGGTCCCAGCGCTGCGCGTAATCTCCGACCGGGTGAATCCGGCCAGGTTCTACGGCTTCGACACCCAGGGTGGGAATGTTTACGTTAGCTCTGACGCCGGATCCAGTTTCGCAATTGCCGCCAGGAACCTGCCGAAGGTCGAGGGTTCTTTCTTCCCGGCACCGGGCGATCTCCACGCCGTGCCCGGCTTTGCAGGCGACTTGTGGCTGGCGGCGGCAGACGCCTTGTTTCATTCGACCGACTCAGGCGCGACCTTTGGGCGCGTCAGTTCGGTTGAGGCGGCGGGGACAGTCGGCTTTGGGAAGGCCGCTCCGGGGCGAACATACCCGGCGGTTTTTCTCGCGGGCAGGGTGCAGGGCCTTTCCGGGGCCTTTCGTTCCGACGATGCCGGCGCCACTTGGACGCGGATCACCGATGATCGCCATCAATTCGCCGCCATCATCCACCTGACGGGAGATCCGCGGATCTTCGGCCGGGTCTATCTTGCCGCCGCCGGCCGCGGCATTTTCTACGGCGACCCGGCGAAACCGTAGCGACACAATTGGCGTCCGGGTGATCCCGAATCCACTCGCTGGCGCTCGCGGCCACGGGGAATTCGAAGCGTCAGGCGCCAAAGGCGAGCGAACGTTTCCCGCTTCGCTGTATACTCGCCCTACCGATTTTCCGATTTGCCCCAGGCGCCGATCAAACGGTGAGGGCGGCGACGCTGACCTTGCGGTGGGCCTTGTCGTACTTCACCACTCCGGCTTCGAGGGCGAACAAGGTGAAATCACGCCCCATGCCGACATTCTTGCCGGGATGAAACTTTGTGCCGCGCTGGCGAACAATGATGTTCCCGGCAAGCACCGACTGATCGCCGAATTTCTTGATGCCGAGGCGCTTCGAATGACTCGAACGCCCATTGCTTGCGGTGGATTGACCCTTCTTATGTGCCATGGCGAGATTCTCCTTAAGCCCTGATGGATTCGATCTTGATGACCGACAATTCCTGGCGGTGACCGCGTTTCCGCTCGTAACCCTTGCGCTTCTTTTTCTTGAAGACGATGACCTTCTTGCCCCGTTTGTTCTCGAGGAGTTTGGCCGTTACGCTGGCATCGGATAAAAAGGGGGCGCCAACCCTGAACGACTCGCCTTCACCCGTGGTCAGAACCTCCTTGATCTCAATCGTCGCGCCCGCCTCGGTCTTTGGATAGCGGTTGACGATCAGAATATCGCCCTCGGACACGGAGAACTGCTGGCCTTGGGTCTTGATGGTGGCTTTCATAAATGGAAGCCGCGAAATAAGAGGTCTCGCCGTGGGCAAGGCAAGGCTTAAGTTGGCGGTGAGCCCGCGTCGCCAGGACTGGTTCATCTTAGGGTGGAACATCCGGCTTCCTGGCGTAGGGGCGCAGGCTTGTTGCGCCCATTTCTGTGGGCGCGACAAGATCGCGCCCCTATGGCGGGGGGATACGCTGGCGTGGTTGTATCAACCCTCCGCGTCGCCGAACCGAGGCAGGTTGTCCAATGGAAAATCGGCGACGGTGGCATGCGCGGCGTTGGCCGACGCATAAGGCAGGGCCTTCTGAAGTCCGTCCGGCAACGTGGTTTGGTGGTGGAAGACGGAGTGCAGGAGACAGGCGTGCAGCACATCGCCCGATCCGGTGGACGAAACCTCCGTCACTTGCGGCGGCGTGAGGCTGGCGGGCGCGGTGCCGCGTTCGACAAACCAGACCGGTCCGGCCCCCTCGGTCACGATCCACGCGTGAGGCGACCACCGCGCGGCGGCCAGACGCAGCCGATTGACCACCGGTTCGGATCGCTCCTCCTCGTCGAACAGGGCGTCAAACTCGGTGCGGTTGATCTTCACCCACACCAACGGCCGTTCGATCAGCCATTTCAAGGGTGGGCCGTAGGCGTCTGCGACGATCGGACTCCGCTCGATCCAGCGGTCCACCGCCGCTCGCAGCGCCGCGCATCCGTCGGAGTCCCAGCCGGGCACACTGCCGCAGATCGCCAGCACGTCTCCCTTCGCGCAGTGGTCCAGATAGTTGGCGCACCCCTGCGCCGCGGCTTCCTCGATCGGAACGTCCGGTCCGAGAAACGTCGTTTCCGGCTGGTCCGGCGCCCGCACGACCAGGCCCAGCCGGGTGGCCTGGGCGACGGGAAAGGTCTGGCAGGGAATCCCTTGGGCGCGCACCCACGCTTCGCATTCCGCGCCGGTGGCCCCGCCGGGAAAATAGAGGGCGGTGGCGGGGGCGCCGAGCCGCCCGAGCATCTTGGCGACATTAATGCCTTTGCCGCCGACCTGGAATGCCGCCGACCGGGCCCGCTGGGTGCTTCCCGCTGCCCACGTCGGGAAGCTGAGGGTCTGTTCCCAGAGCAGGTTTCCGGTCAGCGTGTGGATGTGCGGGATCATCGGGAAATCTTCCGGGCGGGTTTCACGAAGACATAGTTCGCCACGAAAGTCAGCCCCAGCATTGCGCCGAGGGTGCGGATATTGCGCATCGCCCCGAAGACGGCGGAGAGCGGGCTGGCCTTCGGCTCCTGCACGCGCAGCAGCACCAGGCAGGACACGAAGGCCGGCACCGTCTGCAGCGCGAACGCATAGTGGTAGACGCGCATGGCATCCCACCCGTGATCCAGCGCGTAGGTGATGGCGGCGCCGCTGATGACCGGCGCGACCGCCGTGAAGATCGAGGTTACCGCGGTGTTGATCCCGATGGCGATGGTCTTGGCCTCGGGCGGGATCAGTTTCAGCAGCATGTTGAAGAGCCCGAGCGTGAAGCCGGCCCAGGTGAAACCGTTCCAGATCCAAAGGGGATAGAGCAGCCAGGCGTTGTGGCGATTGAGGAAGACCCACACCAGGAATTGCGTCTGCCACAGGAGAATCGCGGCGGCCATGACCGATTTGTTGCCGAGACGGTTGAGCAGCCGTCCCCACGTGGGCATTGTCACCGCCGCGCCCACCGTGTTGAGGATGATGAACAGGCAGACGTGGTCGAGGGACAGGCCCAGCTGCTTGAACATGAAGACCGGGTAGAACGGCCCGAGGCTGTTGTACGCAAAACCCCAGATGGCGCCAAAGGCGATGAACCCGAGCAGGGAGCGCGAGCGCCGGATCGTCTGCAGCTGCTCCTGCCAGGACAACGGGGGGGCGGCGCCGGCCGCGGGAGTGGAGGCATTGAGCCGGTGCTGGGCGATGATCGACCACGCCCGGATCGCCACGGAGACCAGAATCACGCCCTGCATGGCGAGGAGCGAGCCCTGGGACAAGCGGAGAGTTCCCCAGACGAGGATGAGAAAAAGCACCGTCGCGGCCTGGATGAGGCCGTTGCGAAACCCGAAGTATTTGCCCCGCAGCCGCTCCGGCGACCATTCCTGGGTCCAGGAATTCCAGGTCACGCCGTTGATTGAGGCGAGCAGGCTGAAGCCGAAAAAGAACCAGAGGAAAACCGGCGTGCTCGCCGCCGGGTCGCCGCGGGGCAGGAACGACAGGATCACGGCCATGGCCAGCCAGGAGGCCGCGTTGCCCCAGGCAGTCGCGACCGTGATGTTTTTTGCCGGAAAATAGTGCGCCAGGGGCGGCGTGATGAAGATCTGGAGGAAATTGGCCAGAAAGGGGAGTGAGACGATCAGTCCGTACGCGGCCTCCGACAGGTGGAAATTCTCCGTGAGCAGCGCCGCCACGATGAAATTCCCCGGCAGCCACAGATAACAGAGCGGCGAGGCGGCAACGCCGTCGATGATGCACAGCGTCAAGGCCTGGCGGAGTGCGGAGCGGTGCGGTTGGGTCGTGGTTGCCTTCAAAGTGCGATTCCGTACATAAACGGCGATCTAATCGGAATTGTACAGGCAGGTTTCCACCACGAAACACACAAAACACACGAAAGAAATCAGCCCTTCAACTTTCGTGTGATTCGAGTATTTCGTGGTGCAGTTCCTTTTCTAGACCCCATGCCGCGAGTTGTTAAAGCGAAAGCGTTCCAATCGGGAAGGACGGTTGCCCTTGCGCGGAGTCTGCTGGGGAAGTTCCTCGTCCGGTCCACTCCCCGCGGCGAAGTGGCGGGGATGATCACCGAGGTGGAGGCCTACGACGGCGAGCGCGACCGGGCGTGCCATGCCCGGCACGGTCGCACGGCCCGCAACGCGGTCATGTACGAACCCGGCGGCACCTGGTATGTGTATCTCTGCTACGGCGTGCACGAAATGCTCAACCTGGTGACCGGACCGCCAGGCTACCCGGCAGCGGTGCTGGTTCGCGGGATCGAAGGCGCCCGGGGGCCCGGCCGTCTCACCAAGGCGCTCGCGATCGACCGGCGGCTCAACGGCGCCGTTTGCGCCCCGGAGAGCGGGCTCTGGATTGAGGATCGCGGGGTGCGCCCGCCGCGCGGCGCGATCAGGGCCACGCCGCGCATCGGCGTCGACTACGCGGGACCCGTCTGGGCGATGAAACCGTGGCGCTTCGTCCTGGCCGATTAGATTTTTTCTTCCCCTTCGGATCAACTGGCTATTCCGCTGCTCCCTAATGCGCGTGGGTCTCAACCGTCGGTCATCGGCGATTTTCCGCCCCGCGACCATCGGAAGATCGAACAAAATCCCCCGGGAATTTGCTCGCCCGAAGCCCCTCCGCGTGCAAAATTAAATCATCCGTCTGATGGAATTCCAAGGCGCTCATTTCCGGTCAATTGCCCAATGACCCCTCGCTGTTCCGGCCCCGGTTGTCTCCCCAGAATGCCTCTCTGAAACGTGCCTTCGAAACTCCCGGTTTCCGCTGCGCGCGCCCCGTCCGCCGCCAAGCTGCAAACCCCTGGCCGTTCTGCCTATCACCCCACCCTAATTGGCAAATCCACTCATTGATCTGCCTAAACAGCGTTCGGCATAAAACGGAATATAACTCGATGTCACCTACGGAGAGACGCTTGGTAGCTTGCTTGGTTGGTGTGTCAGCGTTCGCGGTTGGCCTTTATTCCTATTTTCAGGGTGTTTGGATGGGAGCCACGATAACTCCCTTTGGTGTTTATTACGCGTGGAGGTTCGCCAAGGAATCAGAAATGAAGAATGACGGAGATGATACGAATTCGTTGCCGAGAAAAGCCGGACCGCTACTCACGTTGTGGGTGTTCTTTTTGGGTGTAGTCATGTTCCTGATCCTCTGTTTGCTTGTGTTCTCGTGGATGGGAAGATGATTTGGAGAAAAGAAAAATCTTTGAAGAATTCGCCGA
>CAVRNM010000054.1:0-4547 GCA_963722225.1 uncultured Verrucomicrobiae bacterium | reverse complement strand
CACCGCACCGGCGCCCGCCCAATGCCACCGCGTCTTATGTGCCTCGGGAGCAAGGAGCCAGATGAGCCCCGCAACCCCCGCGGTCAGCATCGAATCGCAACGGGCGTAGTGGGCGTCCTGCACGAGGATCGGCAGCACGGCCAACCCGGCTGCGGCAAAGACACCCGGCAGCCAGCCAAGCGTGCGCCGAACCGCCAGTGCCGTGAAAAGCAGGGCGGCCAGCGAAAGCGGGAGATTGAGTGCCCGCAGGGCCGTGAGCCGGTTTTCGGGAGACGTCGTGCGCCCGGCCGCGACGATCCAGCCATGAGCCAGGTAGTGATAGGATGAAAAATTGAACTCGTCGTAATGAAACTCCGGGGGAACCGCATACTTGATCCAGTTGGTCGTCCAACGATGGGGATAGTCGAGACCGGCGGCGACGGCGGTGGTGACGCCTTCGTCGACCTGATAGTAGGGTTGGGAAAGATATCCGGCGCGCAATCCGAGTCCGAGGACCGACACCAAAGCCAGTGCCATCGCAAAATAGAGATTCTCACGATGGAGAAAGCCGTTGTCTGCTGACGTTGGGCGGAAGGAAGGCGTTCGAGGGATTTGGGGGCGAGACATGGTCAGGGTTGGCGAAGCAGACCCAAGAAATGAGTCAGCGCCTGACGCTCGGAACAAAAACTCAGCCTTGGGATCTGCCTAAGTACACAGACTCTGCGCACCGAGGCAATGCGGAGGAGCAAGCGACCAGGGCAAGCCCTGCAGGGCGTCGACCCACGCAGTTTAAGGGCACCGCCTCCCCATGCGATAATCGCTCCATCTCGCCGGGCGCGGCGGCGGCAGCTTAGCCGGAACGATGCAGTTGCAGGAAGCGAGCTTGCTCGCGATGGCAGAGGAGAAATCGCCTGCAAGCAGGGTTCCCACATTGTTCACCGTATGATTCGTGTCGATACGAGGGCGATCGTGGTTCGTCTGCATCGTTCCGGCTTGGGAGACGCGAGGTCCCCGGGCAACCGGCTATTGCTCGGTCGCTGCGGCGCGCCGGCCCGGGACTGGCGCAGGGTCCCGAGCGAAGAAGAACTGGGACGCCCCCAGCCGTTGGTTGCGACTGCGCCACCAGGTGAATCATCCGGGTGGCCAGAACCCTTTCCGCTGTTCTGCAGTCTTGACGCTCCGGGGCGCCGACGGGCATCGTGCCGCGATGCAGGAGGGCAAACCCGCATCGAAAAAAGGATGGTTGATCAAGGCCGGCGTGCTTGGCGCCGTCGTGCTGGCTGCGGTGGTCCTCGCGCTGCGGGGGGTCGACTTCCGGATGCTGAGCGACCGAATGATCGTGTTCATCCGCGACGCCGGACCATGGGTGTTCTTTGGCGCAATGGCGGTGCTGCCGGTGGTTGGGGCGCCGCTGATGGTGTTTACCATGACGGCGGGAACGGCTTTCGCCAGCCAGATGACGATGGGCGGCGTGCTCGCGGCCACCCTCGCGGCGATCGGCGTCAACATCGCATTGACCCACTGGCTGGCGCGCCGGGCCGTCCGCCCGCTGCTGGAGAGACTGCTCAACCGCTTTGGCTATGCGGTGCCGCGCGTAACCACCGAAAATGCGCTGTCGATCGCGCTGCTCGTGCGCTTGACGCCGGGGCCGCCGTTTTTCCTGCAGAGTTACATCCTCGGTCTCGCCGAAGTTCCGTTCCGGCTCTACCTGCTTGTTTCCTGGCTTTGCGTGCTGCCGTGGGCGGTCGGCGCCGTGGTGCTCGGTCGCGGCCTGTTTGACGGCAATTTCAAGGTCGTTGCGATGGGGCTGGGCGTGATCATTGCGACGGTCGCCGCGATCCACCTGATCCGGCGGAAACTGGCGAAACGTGAAGGCTGAACTTGAGTTGAGCGACGATTCCGGCCGCGTGGAATCAGTCAGTGAATTTACGCGCCGCGTAAAAACGGTGCTGGAGAAGGGCGTGCGGCCCGGCTGGGTGCGGGGCGAAGTGTCGAATTTCCGGGCGCAGGCGAGTGGGCACCTCTATTTTTCGCTGAAGGATTCCGGGGCGCAGCTGGCGTGTGTGCTGTTCCGGGGCGACGCCCTGCGGCAGTCGGTGGCGCTGCGCGACGGCCTCCAGGTGCTGGCGTTTGGCGAGGTCGGCCTCTACGAGCAGCGGGGGCAGTATCAGCTGATCGTGCGCCAGCTGGTGGAAGACGGGCAGGGGCGCCTGCAGCAGGAGTTTGAACGGCTGAAGCAACGCCTGGCGGACGAAGGCCTGTTCGACGCCGGCCGCAAGGTCGCGATCCCCTCCATGCCGGACGCCATCGGTTTCATCACCTCGCCGACGGGAGCGGCGGTGCAGGATTTCATCCGCATCCTGCTCCGGCGCGGCTGGCGGGGCCGGCTGGTGGTCCTGCCGGCAAAGGTCCAGGGCGAGGGCGCAGCGGCCGACATGATCGAAATGCTGCGGCTGGCCGAGGCGGTGGGGGTGTTCGACCTCCTGGTCATCGGCCGGGGTGGCGGCAGCCTGGAGGACTTGTGGGCGTTCAATGAGGAGCCGTTGGTGCGCGCCGTGGCGGCGTGCCGGATTCCGATTATTTCCGCCGTGGGGCATGAAATCGATTTCACGCTGTGCGACTTTGCGGCGGACGTTCGGGCGGAGACCCCCAGCGCCGCGGCGGAGCTGGTATCCAGCAGCTTTGTTTCGGGGGGCGAGCGGACGGCGCGTGCCGCCGAATCTCTGGGCGACGCCCTGACCACGGCCTTCGAACGCCGGGCGGAACGGCTGGACCATGCCCGCAGCCGCCTGCGCCTGCTGTCGCCGCGCGCCTTGGTGGAGCAGAGCCAGCTGCGGCTCGATGACCTTTCGAACCGGGCGCTGGCGGCGACGCGGGCGGGATTGCAGCGGCAGCGGCAGCGTCTCACCGTGGTGGCCGGACGCTATCGCGGCTGCTCACCCGAACCGCGGATCAGCCTGGAGTCGCACCGATTACTCGCGCTGTGGAAACGACTGCAGGCCGCCAGCCCCTCTTCCGTGCTCCATCGTGGATTCGTGATCGTCCGGGATGACCAGGGGCGGCCGGTTCCGCGCCGGGCGGCGGTGGAGCCCGGCCAGCGGCTCACGAACGAGTTTGCCGACGGGAGCGTGACGGTGCGGGCGGAGTGAGGAGAGGTCCCCGCGCCCAACTGGGCCGGAGGGACGGTGGCGGCGCGTCCGAAGGCGGCTCTGAGGAACATAAGCGTGCCCTTGACCCTGTGACCATTTTGGGCAATCTTGGGCACATGGCAAAAACGGCCTATCTGCGCACCCACATCCCGGCGGCACGATTCAAGCGTGCCCAGAAGATCCTCTCGCGTTTCGGTCTCAACCCGGGCGAAGCCGTCAACGTGTTCTTCGCGAAGATCGAAGCGGAGGAGGACTTCCCCTTCGATCTGCGCAGCAGCGAAACGAAGGAATTCCTGTCGGACCCAGGCTTCCTGGCCCACTTGAAACGCATGCAGGCTGGCGAGGTCCGCTATACCGACGCCAAGGACGTTCCGGCATGAAATTCTCCGACCAGGTGGTCGAGGCGCTGCGCACCTGCCACCCCGAGGGGCGCAGGAAGATTCGCCGCGCGCTCGATGACCTGGCCCGAGGCGTCCAGCAAGACACCGAGCCGCTTGAAGATGAGCTGACCGGGTTCTTCCGGCTGCGGGTCGGCCGTTTTCGCGTGATCTACCGGCTCAGCGAGTCAAAAGAGGTCATGGTGGAATATCTCGCGCCGCGGAAGATCGTCTACGAGTCCTTCAAGGCGCGGAAGGCCGTCCGCTGAATCGACCACCCGCCTGTACGCGCGGTAGGCCGGAGCGAAAGCCGGGCAGCAGCTCACCACCGAATTCGCCGACGGTTCGGCGAGTGTGCGATCAGAGTGAGGCGAGTTGACCGACTGGACGGATCCGGGCGTACAGCACTGGATCAAGTGCCGGACAGCCGATCCCAACACCCCCAAGCCCGATCCCGTCCGGGCGTCCCCTTGCTCGATCGGGATCTATTCTTTCCAGCGAATCATTTCCGTGACGCCGTCCTCATTGCGGAAATCACGAAGAGCGCGCCGACACTTCTCGGCTAGGCTAAGTCGATAGAGATCTCTGCCCCTCTTGTTCTTTTTTTTGCGCGCCTGTTTCTTCAGCACAGGAAAGGGAACAATCCAGTATTCCGCGCGGTCCGCGGGGCCGCGCATGAAAAAGAGATGGGTTGGCAAAGCCACTCGCTTGTCCTTTGGGAGGCTTAGATCAAAGATTGTTGCGTTTGATCTCGAGCGACTCTTGCACTGGAATCGAAGTTGGCTGCCGTTTCGGTTGATCGCGAGGTAGTCGATCGCCACGTCGACGAGGGGTGAGTAGACGGTGAAACCATTGCTCAGCAGAATGGAGCCGAGAAACAACTCCGCGACGCGACCCGTAGTCGTGGATTCATGGCTCTCAGTTGCTGCCGCTTGTTCTTTCCTCATTTGCTCCTCCTGATGCCCGAATGAAAAGAATCAGGCACCCGGAGCTTCCGGCGTCATAGTGACTCCAACGTTTCTCGAAGGGTTGCCTGTGGGCG
>CAVRNM010000053.1:0-8013 GCA_963722225.1 uncultured Verrucomicrobiae bacterium | reverse complement strand
ATTTAGAATGAGACCGGCTTTCGAAGAAATGCGCCGCATCAGTTTGGGATATTCTGGTTTTGCCTGGCTGGCCTTAGGCGCCTGCGTCTGTTCCCCTCTGTTGGGATCCGCTGCGCTGGCCGGCGCGCCGGCCGCCAGCGGAGCCGGCGAGCCTGACCTGCTGGTGGAACGGGTCCGAATCGCGGCGCTGTCGATGCAGCGCAAATCCTGGGAGCAGGGCGTCCTGGCCCAGGCTTTTCTGGAGGAGGGCCGCGATGACCTGGTGGTGACAATGGCCCGCGCCAGCTTGATCTATCTTTCCAGGGATGGCGTGCCGGCCGCGCTGGAAGGCGCGCCGGTGGATCCATTGATGGCGGGCGAAGCCGTGGCCCGCGCGGCGCAATTGACCGGCGATCCGTTCCTGCGCCAGGCCGTGGACCAGTCGCTCGCCTACGTCCTCAAGCGGGCGCCGCGGGCGGTCGACGGCACGATTTTCCACACCGGCGGTACGATTTGGTCAGATAGCTTCCACACGACCCCGCCGTTCCTCGCCTTTACCGGACACCCCGGCGAAGCCCTCCTCCAAATCCAGGGCCACTGGCGCCGCCTGTGGAACCCCCGCAAGAAACTCCTGGCGCACATCTGGGATGAAAAATCGCAGCGGCTGACGGATCCGGCCGCCTGGGGTGGAGGCAACGGCTGGGCCGCCGCCGGGCTCGCCCGCGTCATCCGCGCGTGGCCGGACAATCGCGCCACCGCCAGGGCGCGCCTGGCAGGAGAGCTCCGGTGCGTGATCGACGGCTGCCTGGCGCACCAGCGGGCGGACGGTCTGTTTAACAACATCGTCGACGATTCCCGTTCGTTCGTGGAAACCAATCTCGCGCAAATGCTCGCCTTCGCCATCTACGAAAGCGTGCGCGGAGGCTGGCTCCCGGCGGATTATCTTCCGGCGGCCGACCGGATGCGCGCCGCGGCGCGCGGCCAAGTGGATCGCGATGGCTTTGTCCAGGGAGTGGCCGGCGCGCCGATCTTTGACCGACCCGGTGTTTCGGCCGAAGGACAGGCGTTCTTCCTGATGATGGAAGCCGCCGCCAGGAAGCTGCCGCGCAGTTCGCCACAGCTCTGAACCCCTGATCAAACCCGAATCACCATGCGCCAATCAGCGATGTTCGCCTCGTTCGTCATTTGTGCCTGGGCCGCGGCCGCCGCGCCCAACCCCCAACCCGTCGCCTTGCCGGCGCCGCAGATCCGCGGCGGCAAGCCGCTGATGCAGGCGCTCCAGGAGCGCGCATCCGACCGTGAATTCGCGCCGGATCCGCTTCCGCCACAGGTGCTCTCCAACCTGCTTTGGGCGGCCTGGGGCATCAACCGCCCTGACCACGGCGGTCGCACCGCGCCTTCGCCGATGAACCGCCAGGAGATGGATCTTTACATCGCTCTGCCTGACGGCGCCTACCTTTACGACGCCAAGAACAACTGCCTGCAGCCGGTCACGGGCGAAGACCTGCGCGCCTTGACGGGCCTCCAGCCGTTTGTCGGCTCCGCTCCGGTCAACCTGATCTACGTGTCCCGCGCGAGCGGCGGCTCGGTCGAAGATCGGGCGATGTACGGTGGAATTCAGGCGGGCCTGATCAGCCAGAATGTCTATCTGTTCTGCGCCTCCGAAGGGCTCGCCACGGTCGTTCGCGGCAGTGTCAATCGGGAGGCGCTGGCCAAGGCGCTGAAGCTTCCGTCCGCCCAAAAGATCATCCTCGCCCAGACCGTCGGCTATCCGAAGAAACCATAGGAGGCGCACTGCAGGCGGATGTAGCAGGGCGGATCGCCGGGCCCCCCCCGTTCGGCTGAGCAAGACCGCGTCCCAACGGAGCGGCGGGGTTCGGCGACCCCGCCCTACAACGCCGCACCGCCGAAGTACGCCTCGGCGTCCGCCCGATCCCGGGCAATTTGCCGGCGGAGCTCTTCCACGTCGTCGAATTTCTGTTCGGGCCGGAGGAACTTGAGCCAATCGACCGTCACGCGGCTGCCCGTCCCGAAGGGGCACGGGCCGAGGAGGTGCGCCTCCAGCAGCGGCGCGTCCGCCTTCCCCACCGTTGGCCGCAAGCCGTAATTCGCCACCGCCGGCAGCGCCGGGCCGCCGCCCGCCTCGTCGGCGACGCGCACTGCATAAACACCATAGCGCGGCTTGAGCTCGGGCTCCCACGGCAGGTTGAGCGTTGGAAACCCCATCGTGCGCCCGAGTTGCCGGCCGGGGGTCACCTCCCCTTCCGCGAAATACGAGTACCCGAGGAGCATGTTGGCCTCCTCCAGCCGGCCCGCTTCGAGACTGTCGCGGATGCGGGTGCTGCTGATCGGCTCGCCGTTCCAGAGGATGCGCGGAACGCTCAACACCGACACGTGGTGCTTCGCCGCGTCCGCCAGCAGCAGGTGGACATCCCCCCTCCGCCCGGCGCCAAACCGCCAGTTCTCCCCCACATAAACGCCCGCCAGGTCGGGCAACCGGCGTCGCAAATGCGGCAGGAAGTCCTCCGCCGCAATGCCGGCGAATCCCCGGGAAAAAGTCTGCTCGACGACCACATCGACGCCGAGCCGGCCCAAGACGCGCGATTTCATCTCCGGGCTCATGAGCATCCGGATGCGCGCTGCGGGATTGAAGAACCCGCGGGGATGCGGCCAGAAGGTCAGAACACCCGCCAGCCCGCCGCTGCGGCGCGCGGAGTGGACCGCCGACTCGATCACCGCCTGATGGCCGAGATGCACGCCGTCGAACATTCCGATCGCCAGATGCAACGGCCGCGGCGGCAGGTCCACCTTTTCCAGACTGTCGTAATGGGAGGGCAGAATCACGCCACAAAGCTCGGCACCACCTCGTACACGGGAAGCAGCCGTTTTTCGATCTCGGGCAACGACAGCTGCTCGATTTGTTCCAGCGTCAGCGCGGCCTCGATGCGGAACCGGTCGGTCGCCGTGCGGCGCAAGGCACAGAGATGCCCGCCGCAGCCAAGCTTCAGGCCGAGATCATGCGCGAGGGTGCGCACATAAGTTCCCTTGCTGCAGCGCATGCGGAAATCGAGGTGCGGCGGGGCGAATCGGGTCAGTTCAAAACCCGAGACCCGGATGAACCGTGGCTCGCGCTCCACCACTTCGCCCTGGCGCGCCCGCTTGTAAAGCGGCACGCCGTCCACCTTGATCGCGGAAAACATGGGCGGCGTTTGATATTGGTCGCCGAGATAACCACGCATGGCCACGCGCACCTCCTCCTCCGTCAATGGCGGCACCGGCCGCGTTTCCATCACCTCGCCGTCGGCATCCTGGGAATTGGTGATTTTGCCCAACTCGACGGTGCCCTCGTATTCCTTGTCGAGGTTGGTCAGATATTGGGAAACGCGCGTCGCCTTGCCGATCAGCATGATCAGCAGGCCCGTTGCCATCGGGTCGAGGGTGCCGGCGTGGCCGATGCGCTTCATCGCCAGTTTGCGCCGCAACCGCGCGACGACATCGTGCGACGTGAAGCCGGTGGGCTTGTCGAGAAGCAACACACCTTCGAGTTCCTTGGGCTGTCCGAGCATGGGAGACGGATCTTTTCCCATGTCATCGATCCGAGAGCAAGCGCTCCGTACGCACAACCGGCCTGATTATTCCATCCCGCGGCACCGTCGCAACCCGAAGTGGAGGACGAGCCGCGCAAACCGGCAAATCGCGGCGCGCGCGCAGACTGCCGTAATCAATTATCCCAAAAGCCGTTGTCAGCTTCCTGGGAAAAATACTTCCCTTGCGGGGACAACGGGTCCACCCTGCCAGCACGCGTCGGCTACCGACGGCTCTGTCCTGCCAGCCTTCCTTGGAATGCTTCGTGACGGTTCCTGAACATCCTGCGCGAGTCTTCTCCGGCAATTGCAACGTCGGTTCGCAGGGAAAAATATGTCACATCCAACCATCGTGCAGGGCGGCATGGGCGTCGGGGTTTCCGACTGGCGGCTGGCGCGCACCGTCTCACAACTCGGCCAGCTGGGCGTGGTCTCCGGCGCGCTGCTGGCCGTCGTGTTCGTCCGGCGGCTCCAAGCCGGCGATCCGAGCGGCGCCATGCGCCACGCGCTGGAACACTTCCCGGTTCCCAGCGTGGCCGAGCGAGTGATCGAGGAATATTTCCTGCCGGGCGGCAAGGCGCCCTCGGCGGCATTCCGTTTAAGTGCGCTCCCCGCGCTTCGTCCTGGTCCGGCGCTGGTGGAGCTGATGGTGGCGGCTAACTTCGCCGAGGTGTTTCTGGCCAAGGAGGGTCACCACGGTTGGGTGGGAATCAATTTGCTCGAAAAGGTGCAGCTGACCACCCTGCCGTCACTCTTTGGCGCCATGCTGGCCAATGTGGACTATGTGCTGATGGGGGCCGGGATTCCCCGGGCGATCCCCGGCGTGCTGGATCAATTGGCCGCCGGTGCCCCCGCTGAGTTGCGCATCGATGCCGACGGCGCCCTGCCCGGAGAGGAGTTTGTCTCCACCCTCGATCCCCGCGCCTTTTGCGGCGATCACCTGCCCGCATTGAAGCGCCCGCAATTTCTCGCGATCGTGGCCTCGGCCACGCTGGCCATCACGCTGGCCCGGAAGTCAACCGGCCAGGTCAATGGTTTCATCATCGAACGTGACGTCGCCGGCGGACACAATGCCCCGCCCCGCGGTCCGCTGCAGCTCACGGCCGTGGGAGAACCCATTTACGGCCCCCGGGATGTGCCCGATCTCGAAAAATTCCGCGCTCTCGGTCTGCCCTTCTGGCTGGCAGGTTCGTATGCGCGGCCGGAAAAACTGGCTGAGGCAACTCGCGAAGGCGCCGCGGGCATCCAGGTGGGAACCGCGTTCGCATTCTGTGACGAGTCCGGGATCGAGCCCGGCCTCAAGCGGCAGGTCTGTCAGCTCGCGAAGACGGGCCAGGCGGGCGTTTTCACCGACCCGCTCGCCTCTCCGACGGGCTTTCCTTTCAAGGTGCTGCTGATGTCCGACACGCTGTCCGAAGCCGGCCCCTATGCCGCGCGGGAGCGCTGCTGTGACCTGGGCTATCTGCGCCAGTCCTACCGGAAGTCGGACGGCACCCTGGGCCAGCGTTGCGCCGCCGAGCCGGTTGCGGATTACGTGCGCAAAGGCGGGGTCGCTCAGGACACCGAAGGCCGGAAATGCCTCTGCAACGGCCTGATGACGAACACCGGACTCGGCCAGATCCGGTCCAACGGAAACCGCGAATTGCCGCTGCTGACGGCGGGCAACGACGTCGCGGAGCTGGCGCGATTCCTCAAGCCCGGCAGCGACTCCTACACGGCCGCCGATGTGATGGCCTATTTGCTCAATCCCTCCGCATCGTAAATCTGCAGGCGCGCCCAATAGCTGTTGAACCTGGACGCGAACGCCAGGTGGACGGGATCCGACTGATATGCCTCGTGGGCGGCCAGGTCCCGGCAGACCACGGTCAGGCCCACCGTGAACGTCTTGTCGATCACCGGTCGATCCGGCGTGGCGGCGGGCGCGCCGACATAGACGTTATCGACGTGCTTGATGCCGGCCAGTGATTCGACGCCGCGACGGAACTCGGCGCGTTGCGCCGCTGTGAGATCCGGCTTGAGCCAGAAGAAGACAGTGTGGATTAACATGGTGGGAAAACTCGTTGGGCAACGGTGGAGGGCCCGGCGCCGACCGGGCCAGGGAATTCAACATTGGCGGTGACCGCGCACCGCCCTCCAGCAAAATCGTCGCCCGCCACCCCGAATTCTCACGCGTCCAATTGCTCCCCGGTCGACTGCGGGTTGGAAGCGGACTGCGGATCCCGGCCGGCCATCGCCTGACGCGCCGCCCGGCGGCGCCAGGCGCAGCGCACCGGATACCGCACTGCGCCGTGATACAGCGCCAGCATCAAGAGCATGCCGAGAACGGCGTACAGCATGCCTTCGACCGTGGTCGGCACCGCCGGCCGGAAGACGCCCCAGGTCGCCCGCGCAATCGAAAGATCGCCATGACGGAGGAAGACAAATGGGCGGCTGAGAAACGAGGCATCCCGGATGGCGGTATCCGCCGCCGCCAGCGCATCCACGCGGACCACGGTGTCGTGCATCAGCTGGCCGAGGCGAGCCACGCTCGCTTCGGAGGCCTCGCGGCTCTTCTCCATCAACTGGTCAAACGTCAGCCCGGATTTCGCCGCAATCTCTTGGAATTGCCCGAGCTGCCGTCGCGCCTCGTCGAGGTGCCCGCCCAGCCGTTGGAGGTACTGTTGGATGAACTCCGGTAGTTGCGAGCACAGCACCGCCCCCACGACGCAGAGCAATCGGTCGATCAGGCCGTCGCCCGCGGAAAAAAAAGACTGCAACGGTCGGGTCAAGCGCACAGCCCAACATCCACCCCTTGCCGCGCCGGGGCAAGCCTGCGCCGGCGGGCCCGCGGTTTCAGCCGGGATCATTCAGTTGAATCTGTAGGGCGGGGTCGCCGAACCCCGCCATTCCTTCGGAGACGAGGCGGGGTTCGGCGACCCCGCCCTACAACAATTCGATGAGTGCACGATCATTCGAAAAGCAAGCCCAGCTGCATGATCCCGATTCAGAAAAAGCGTAACCGCGCTAGCTGTCGGCCCGCCGCAACTGCTCGGTCAACACCGCCAACAGGCGGGGATAAAAGGTCTCGCTTTTCTCGCCCGCCACATTGAGACCCGCGGCACAGGCGTGACCGCCACCCCCGAATTGGGCGGCGACCCGATCCATCCGATAGACCGCCTCCTTGGCGCGCAAACTGGCTTTGATCCCGTCGGGCCGCTCCTCGATCAGCACGCCAATGTCGACGCCGTCGACGGCCCGGGTGTAATCCACCAGCCCCTCGGTGTCTTCCGGCAGGCTGCCCGTCTCGGCAAACACGCCGTCGGGCAGCACCCCGACGCACACGCGACCGCCGCATTCGAAACGGAACGAGGCAAGAAACCGCTGGAGCAGCTGGAGCTTGCCCGCGGTTTCGCGCTCGTAGAGCTCGTATCCGGCCTGGGCCGGCCTGGCGCCCCGGGTCAGCAACTCGGCGGCGAGGAGGAAGGTGCGCCGGGAAGTGGAATCATAGCGGAACTGCCCGGTGTCGGTCAGAATGCCGACGTACAAACCCTGCGCTGTGGCGGCATCCACCGCCAGCCCGGCGTCAAAAAACAGGCCGGCCAGGATTTCCGCCGTGGCCGCCGACGCGGGGTCGATGAGGTTGTACTCGCCGAACCCGGCATTGGACAAGTGATGGTCCACGACGCCGACCGGCGCCGGGAACCGCGCCTTCACCGACAGGCCGGCGCGCTCATGGTCGGCGCAATCAACAAAAACGGCGGCATAATCGCGCGCCGCCAGCCGTTCCGGGCGGACAAACGTCACGCCCTCCAGGAGAAACTGCAGCCGCCGCGGCACCACGTCGGAGTTGACGCAGACGGCATCGCGCCCCAACGCCCGCAGCACGCGCGCCAGCGCCACTTGCGAGCCGATGCAATCGCCGTCAGGCCGGGCGTGACCAATCACCGCGATGGTCCGGCCACCGAGCTGTCCCAGCAGCCCGGTGAACCGCGGCAGTAATTCGGGATAAAACATCTCCATCAGGTCAGGGGCGGGTTTCCGGGCCGATCCTGCGGTGCCAGGCGCTCCTTGGCCTCGAGATCATCCAGGAGCTGGACGATGCGCGTGCCGCGTTCCGGCGTGGTGTCGCGAATGAACACCAATTTCGGCGTCTGTTTGAGGACGACGGTCCGGCCGACAATGTGGCGGATCTCTCCGCTCTTCTCCTCGAGCCAGTGCCCGCATTCCTCCTCCGCCAGTTTCCCCCCCAGCACCGAATAGAACACGCGGCCGTCGTGCAGATCAGGTGACACCATCACGCTTGTGATCGTGATGCGCACCGCCTCGCTCTGATAGCGCGTGTGCAGGTACGCGCTGATCTCGCGCTGGATGAGCTCGTTGATGCGCAGGGTGCGGTTGCTCATCGAATTTCGATTTTTGAGTGACGATTCTCGAGTGGTGAGTCCCAGACCGGCCCCGGTCAACTAGGCCC
>CAVRNM010000052.1:0-9395 GCA_963722225.1 uncultured Verrucomicrobiae bacterium | reverse complement strand
GGCAGCCAGCCGTGTCACACCCGGGCCGGAATCTCAAAACCCAGGGCATCGCCGGATTGGCCCAGCCGGACCCTCCCGGTGATCACGCCGGTGTCGTCGAAGATGAACAGTTCGAACACCCCCTGCAGCACCACCGCGCATTCCCATTGGATTTCATGCAGATGGGGCCGGAAATAGGTATCGAGCTTGGCGGCGACCAGCAGGCGCTCCACGGGATCCTCCGGCACCGGATGAAGATTATAGTTCGACCGCCGGCGGGTGACCTCCGTGGCCCGCTTGATCAAACCGTTGATGATTTCCTGGTTGATGAGTTTCATCGTTCAGTTCTCCGGGATCATCCGGCGCCATCGCCCGATTCTCCCGGAGATTGACTCTCAGCACGGCCGCCCTGGCGAACAAGGGTAAAACTGCGGGCGGAACTGCGCGGAGCTTTTCTTTGGGGACCGCATGTGTTTAGTAGAATGCTATCATGAAAACCATCGGCGTAATCGGGCTCGGGATCATTGGCGGGACGTGGGCGAAGCATTATGCGGCCGCAGGCGTGCTGGCCGGCTGTTGGAATCGCACACCGCAGCCGACCCGACCGGGCTGGAAGGAGTCACCGGAAGCGGTGGCGGATGCCGCGGATGCGGTACAGATCGTGGTGGCTGATCCACCGGCGGTCCAGGGCATCCTGGACCGAATCCTGCCCCGGTTGGGTGCTGGGAAAACGGTCATTCAGTCGAGCACGATCGATCCGGACAGTAGTGATCGCTTCCGGGCGCAGGTGGAGGCACGCGGGGCGCGTTACCTGGAAGCCCCGTTTACGGGCAGCAAGCCGGCGGCCGAACAACGGAAGACCGTGTTTTATCTCGGAGGGCCCGGCGATCTCATCGCGGCGGTGCAACCGCTGCTGCAGCTGGTGTCGGAGACGCGTCTGGTTATCGCGGCCGAGCCGCGGAAGGCGGCGGCGCTCAAACTCGCCATGAACCTCAATCTCGCGGTAATGCTCGAAGGGCTGTGCGAGGCGCTGACCTTTGCCCGCCGGGCGGGAATCAGCGACGACACGTTCTTCGCTGCGCTCGCCGGCAACGCGGGCTACTCCCCGCTGGCCAAGCTCAAGGAGCCCAAGCTTCGCGCCAGCGATTTCTCGCCCCAGTTCTCGGTCAAACACATGCACAAGGACATGCGGCTGGCGGCGGGCGCCGCGAAGGAGGCGCCCCTGCCGTTGCTCGAGGCGGCGCGCGAGCGGCTCCGGTTGGCGGAAGAACGCGGCTCCGCGGACGAAGATTTCTCGGCGATCATGAAGCTGCTCTGAGGTGGAATCATGCCGTCGGGGCGGTTGGTCGCCCGCGCCTTTGCACCCCGGACGTGGTCAACCAGCAGGCGCGAATTCCGTCCGGAGCGCGCTGACCGGGAGGAAGGCAACTTCAAGGGTGCTCATGCGCCGGGTGTAGGTCGTCGACACTTGCGGACTGACGACGAAATTCCGGCCGTGCGGATAGGAGCTTCGAAAGGCGGCAAGTCCACGGGTCTCGAAGTCGGCGGCATTCCATTTGCATTCAATGGCGTCAACCGCAGTGCGTCCGCGGGGGATGACGAAATCGACCTCGCGCTGTTGCTTGTCGCGCCAGAAACCAACCGAGGCCACCGGGAGAGAGAGCAGCGTATCCAGTACGAGGTGTTCCCACAGCAGGACGACGTCCGACGGGCTCCGGGCCGTTGACGCCGCGGCGGGAAGGCCTACCTTCGTGGTCATGACCGAGTTCATGATCACGGCCCAAGTGACCGAGGCGCGGCGGATGTTGGAGCGGCTGAAGGCCGGCATGCGCCAGGCCGTCAAAGGCAAGGACGACGTGATCGAGCGGGTGCTCATCTGTTTCGCCGCGGGGGGGCATCTGCTGATCGAAGACCTGCCGGGCCTCGGCAAGACCACGCTGGCTTATTCGCTGGCGCGTTCGATGGACTGCTCGTTTTCGCGCCTGCAGTTCACCAGCGACCTCCTCCCCAGCGACGTCACGGGCGTCGCCATCTACGACGAGCACGTGCGGGAGTTCGTGTTCAAGCCCGGCCCGATTTTTGCCAACATCGTCCTGGCGGACGAGATCAACCGTGCGACCCCCAAGACGCAGTCGGCGCTGCTCGAAGTGATGGACCGCGCCAAGGTCACGGTCGACGGCGAGGCCCACGCCGTCGGGGCGCCGTTCATGGTGCTCGCCACCCAGAATCCGGTGGACTACGAGGGCACCTTTCCGCTGCCCGAAAGCCAGATGGACCGCTTCCTCATGCGGATTAGGATGGGATACCCCGAGACGGCCGATGAGTTGGAGATCCTTCGCGCCCCCCAGATGACGTACGATTCAATTCAGTTGAATCCGGTCGTGACGCGGGGGGACGTGGTCAATCTGCAGCAACTCTGCACGCAGGTGTTTGTCGAGGAGAGCGTGCTGGACTTCCTCCTAAAGATCATCGCCGCGACGCGCACCGAGGCGGAATTCAAGGCGGGGGCCAGTGTGCGCGGAAGTCTGGCGCTGAAACGCGCCGCCCAGGCCCGGGCCCTGCTCAATGGGCGCGATTTTGTGATGCCCGAGGACGTGCTCGACCTGGTGCTGCCGACCCTGGGTCACCGGCTCGCGCTGGTGCGGCCAACCTCGGACGCGTTGGAGGAGCGAAACGCCGTGGCCGCCGCGCTGCGCCGGATCGTCAACGTCATTCCGGTGCCGGAGTGAAGGCCGCGGCGCGGCAATTTCCAAACGCCAAATTCCAAACGCCGGACATCCAGATGGGCCGACTAACCTGCGTGGTTGGGTTTATGTTTTCAGGTTTCTTTGGGATTTGAAGTTTGGGATTTGGCGGTTGGATCCAAGGAACTGCCGATGAATCTTCAGAGCAACCAAACCCCTCCGCGCGCAGATCGAGCGGGTCCGAACGCCCGGGGCCGCTGGAGCGGTTTTCTTTGGTCGCTGGTCTATCCGGCCACCAATCATCGCGTGCTGCCGACCGTGTCGGGCCTCGTGCTGATCGGGCTGGCGCTCGGCATTGGTTCGGCGGCCTACAACGCGGCCAACAACATTCTGTTCATCACGCTGTCGCTGCTCCTGTCGTGCCTGATCCTCAGCGGGGTGATGTCGTGGGTCAACCTGCGCGGCGTCTCCTGGCTGCTGCTGGTGCCGCGACCGCTGCGCGCGGGCCAGGAGGCGCCGGTCACGCTCGAATTGCGAAACGGCAAGTCGCTAGTGCCGGTCTACGGGCTTTGGTTCGATCTGGTGGCGCGCCTGGTGGCGGCGGGTCCGCGGCGTCCGGAAGCCACCATTCGGGCGACTTCCGGCCAGATCCGGGCGGCGTTCGCCCGGCTCGAACGGCTTACCGAGCGCGTGACGCTGTTCCAACGGGAACGATTGGATCCGGGCGGCGAGACCCGGCTCGACTGGCGGTTCACGCCGGCGCGGCGCGGCCAGGTGCGGGTGGAGCTGACCGGCGTTGGTTCGCTGTTCCCGTTCGGTTTTCTGCGCAAGAGTCATGGCACCGCGGTGCGGCACGAGGCGCTGGTCTGGCCGGCGCCGTTGGAGTATCAATTCATTCGCGCCGCCGCCGCCCCGCATTCGGCGGAAGGGGCGCGCCTGGCGAGGGCCGGAGCGAGCAACGACCTGCTCGCCTTGCGGCGTTACCAGGCGGGCGACTCCCATCGGTTGGTCCATTGGAAGGCCAGCGCGCGTCTCCGCCGGCTCATGATCCGGCAGTATGCGGCGGAAAGCACGGTGGCCTATTTCCTGCGGATTGATGCGGCGGCGGGGATCTGGCTGCGCGAAGAGCAGTTCGAACGGATGTGCAGTTTCGCGGCGACGCTGGCGGAGGATCTGTTTACCGAGACGCGGCTGGCGGGGGCGGCGATCGACTCCGGCGCGGCGATCGCCATCCGCCGCGTGCGGGACCTGGAGTTTTTCCTGGACCAGTTGGCGATGCTGGAATGGAAGGCGGAGGGCCGGGGGACCGGGCGCCCAGCCCAGGGCGGCATGAGGGAAACAGGCCCGGATGCCGGCAGCGCTCTCCGGGCCGCCCAGATTCGCCGCAATGTCATCACCTTTGCCCCGGAAGCGGCCCGGGGCGTCGCGGCCTACGTCGATGGACAGAAAACGGCCACAGCTTAGCGTCGATGAACTGCGGCAGCTGCGCTGGCTGCTCGGCGGTCTCCTGGTGCTGATCTCCGTTTCGACGGTTGTTTACCTGGAGGTCGACGCCTGGCTGCTCGCGATCGTCACGACCATCGCGATGCTGTTGGCGCTGGCCCGGCCGGATCTGCCGGCGCGCGTGCCTCCCCTGGCGCATCGCTTCGCCTTTCCGGTCATCGTGGCGCTGTTTGCGTGGGATTTCTACTCCAGCGCGCAGCTGTTGCCGGCAATGATTCACCTGGACTACCTGCTCCTGCTGTACCGCGGCGTCAGCTACCGGAAAAAGCGCGACGACCTGCAGATCATCGTGCTCGGGCTGTTCCTCGTGACGGTGGCCGGCGTGCTCTCCGTTTCGCTGGAGTTCGCGCTGCACATCCTGGTTTTCACCGCCGGCACGCTGGCCTTCCTGTTTGTCATCACGCTTGCGGAGGCGGCCGAGTCCGGGAGGGGCGCCGCCGAAGCAGGGGGCCCGGGGCCGACGCCAGCCGGGCCGCCGGCCGGCGGGGTGCCACCCGCCTGGACAACGGTGCATTGGCGACACCTGGGCCGTCGCCTGCGGGAGGTCGCCGATGCGCGGCTGCTGGCGTTGGGCGGGGCGCTGTTCATCGGCGTGATGGCCGTGTCGGCGCTGCTGTTCCTCGCGATTCCCCGATTCCAGATCGACAGCGGCCTGTTTCTCGACCGTTTCCTGACGAAGCAGAGCCGGACCGGATTCTCGGATTCCATCCGCCTCGGCGACGTGGTGGACATCCAGCAGGACAACTCGATTGCGCTGCGCGTCGACGCCTCGGATCCGGCGCGCATTCCCGCAATGCCGTACTGGCGGATGGTCGTCCTGGACGAATATCGCGACGGGGAGTTTCGGACTTCCCTGCGGTTCAAAGCCGAGCTGACGCGGAGTACCCGGACGACTTCCTTCCTGCGGGGCGCGCCGGCGGCGGCCGATCTGCCCGTGGTCTGGACATTTTATCTGGAATCCGGGATCAGCCGGTTCCTGCCCCTCGGGGGGCGATTTGCGCGGCTGCAATTCCGCGAGCCCCAACCGGTGCAGATTCTTGGCCAGTTGGGGGTCGTGGCGCTGCGCAACGAGCCCGTGAGCATGACCGCCTATCGAGTGGAGGAAATGGCGACCGACGGTTTCATGCCGGACCGGATGTTCGGCGACGCTTTGCGCCGGGCGCAGCAAACCCCGCCGGCATCGGCCGTTCCCTCCGGGGCTTCCGGCGAACCGCCGCGCCCGCGCGCGGCCTATCCCCTCACGACCCTGGAACTGCCGGAGCGGCCCGCCGACGTGGCCGCTCTGCAGCGGATGGCCGGACAGGTTTCCGGGGGTGCCGCCGGCAGCGCGGCGGAGTTTGCCGTGCGAGCGCGCCGCTGGCTGACCGAGCGCCACGGCTACGCGCTGAAGGTGGAGTTGCCCGGCGGAGACCGCGATCGAGTGGTGGCCTGGATGGAGTCGGACCTTCCGGGGCATTGTGAGTTGTTCACGGCCGCGTTCACGCTCCTGGCGCGCGCGGCGGGCTATCCGACGCGGGCGGTGACGGGATTCAAGGGCGGGGATTGGAATGCTTATGAGGACTACTTCATGGTGCGCAATTCCCACGCCCATGCCTGGTGCGAAATCTACGATGGTCGCACGGGATGGATCCGGGTTGACCCCGCCGATGGAACGGCTCCCGTCAATCCGGGTACCCAGGGCGTCGCCGACGAGTCCCGTTTGCTGACGCAACGGTCGGACCGCACCTGGGGGGCGCGCCTGGATGCGGTGCGCATTCTGTGGTACCGGCGGATTGTCAGTTTCGACCAGCGGACGCAGATCGCCCTGCTCGTCGGGCTCAAGGAAACGACGGGTCGTTTCGGGGCGGCCGTGCGGGCGCTGCTGGAAAACGCGTTCGGTCCGCTGCGGAGCTGGCGCAACCGTCCCTGGGCGGCCGGGTGGGCCTGGTGCTGGCTGGCTGGCGCGGGCGCGGTGCTGGCGGCCGGCGTGCTGTGGTGGCGCCGCACCCTTGGTTGGTGGTGGTGGCGCGCCCGGGGCTGGCGGCGGGAGGGGATGGATCCCGTGCGCCGCGAGGCGGGACGTTGGCTGCGCAAGATGGGCGGGCCCGATCGGCGGCAAGTCGAAGACGGCGCGGTGCTGGCCGAGCTGCAGCGTCTGCGCTACGGGCCGCGACCGACCTGGCCGCAACCGCCGCTGGTGTTCCGCCGGGCCCGCCGGGCGGTGCGGCAAACGGGCCGGGGCGGCCGGACCGGAGTGTAGGGCCGGCGCTCGCCGCCGGGCCTCCCGAAACCGGCAGGCGGATACCGGAAACCGGAAAGGGCAACCATGGTCCGCCGACGAGCGGCGACCCTACGCCAACTACATCAATCCGACTCAGTCGTTGGCGGCGAGGCTGCCCGTGGACGCGGCCGGGCGTTGGGATTTTTCAAACCAGGCCTTCAATAACGCCTGCGCCACGGGCGCGGAATAACGTCCGCCGGCGAACTGCTCACCCGGCGTGTCGCCTTCAATTGCGACCGCGACGGCAATTTGCGGATTCTCGACCGGGGCGAAACAGACGAACCACGCGATATTGATCTTGTTGCCATCCCGCGTGGTCTGCGCCGTGCCCGTCTTGCCGGCGATCCGCAATCCGGGGATGCCGTAGGTCGGCGTGGCGAAGATTTTCGCGGTCCCGTTGATCGTGCATCCCTCCATCCCGTCGACGATCGCCGCAAACTGCGCCGGGGTGAGACCGATCGGTTCCGTGTGCTGGCGGGCGCGGTGCGGGTCGTGAAGCAGCGTGGGCCGGGTAGTGGTCTCCCCGCGGGCCAGCGACGCCACAAAACAGGCCATGTCCATCGGGGTGACTCCGACGTCACCCTGGCCGATCGCCATGTTGGCGGTGTCGCCGGCAAACCAGGCCTCGTCTCTGACGCGCTTCTTCCACGCCGGGTCCGGGATCAACATGCGCCGGACCTCGTAGGGCAGGTCAATGCCCGTGGGCTGGTCAAGGTGGAAGCGGCGCGCTTCCGCGGCCATCACGTCGGGGCCGATCTTGAGTCCCACCGTGTAGAAATAGATGTCGCAGCTTTGCGCGATGGCTTCGCGGAGCGCGATGATGCCGTGGTGTTGGTAACCGCTCGGGCTCTTGTCACAGTAGAAGGTGCGGTTGCCGATCCGCATCGTGCCTTCGCAGTCGGCGGTGAAGCTGTCGGGCGAAATCAGGCCGCAGCGCAGGCCCGCGATGGCGGTGACGAGCTTGAAGGTGGAGCCCGGCGGATAAACCCCGGCGATCGCCAGGTCGGTCCACGCCCCGCTCTCGTGGATTTTCTGCGCGGCGGCCGTACTCAAGCGGGGGGAGAATTCATTGAGGTCGTAATCCGGCTTGCTCGCGAGGACGAGGACCTCGCCGGTGCGCACATCAAGCGCGACGACTGCGCCCTTGAGGGTTTCGAATTGCTCGATCGCTTTCTCGGCCGCGACCTGCAGGTCGAGATCCAGGCTGATGTCGAGCCGTTCCCCCTGGTGCGGCGCATGTTTCTCCAACGGCGGATTGACGCGAAATCCGGCGGGATCGACGCGATAAATCGCGGATCCCGTCTCGCCCTGCAGCAGGGGGTCGTACTGCAATTCCAGTCCGTCCCGACCGGCCGTGCCCTTGAACGCAAACGTCTTGAGATCTTCCCCGCCCGCCTCGTCGGTCGACACCTCGTCGGTCGCGCGGACGTAGCCGAGCACATGGGCGGCGGTGGAGCCGTTCGGATAGTAGCGGGTGCTGGACGTAAAGACCTGCAGCGGCGATTGCACCGGCAACTGCTCGATCAGGCGGGCGAATTCCTCGGGTTTCAGATCATCGAGCAGGACGTAAGGCAGCAGGAGTTGTTGCTGGAAGTGACGATTGAGCTCGCGCATGTCGACTTTCTCGTCGCGGCCCAGCAGCCGGTTGATCTGGTCGAGGTAGCGCTGGACCACCTGGGCGCGGGCAATCTGCTCGAACTGGGCGGGCGAAGGCCGGTCGCTGCGCATGAGGTCGCCCGAGGTTTCGCTCTCGCGGTAACGCCGGACGACCTCGATGTATTCGCGGCGGAATTCGCGGCGCAATTCGTCGAGAAGAGCGTGACGGCGAACCGGGAGCGGTTGCCCACGAGCAGGCGGTTTTCGCGGTCGTAGATGTTGCCCCGCGGCCCCGGGATGAGCACGCGGCGCTGGTTCTGCAGGCGCTCGCGTTCCCCGTAATCGCCGGACTGGATGAGCTGGCGGTAGGCCAGCCCTCCCACCAGCACCAGCAGCATCGCGGCGATCAGCGCCTGAAAAATCAAGAGGCGGGTGTACTGGGGTCGATAGGTTTCAATGATGCTCACGATGAAGGACGGTGAGGCTCAGTAGAACCGGTGGTTTTCTTCCGCCAGATCGACCCGGCCCATTTCCAGGGCGCGCTGCTGGAGTGAAAGGAACCACGGCGCAATCGCCAGGATGAACAGCTGGGACCAGCCGAGGTCGGCCAACAGGCGCAGCGAGGCCACGGCGGGGTACCGGGGCGCGCCAAGTTCGACGTAGATGAAGGAGAGGCCGAGGAAGAGCCCCAGGTTGGCGAGCAGCGCCGTGCCGAGCGCGAACAAGGTCTCCTCGCGGGGAAACCGCGTCCGCAGGTGGAAGATCACAACATGCGCCGCCGTGAAAAGCAGCAAATGCGGGCCGAAGAGCAGATGGCGGCCGACCTGCGGCACGGGTTCGACGGCGTCGACCGCGAGCGCAATGAGGATGGTCGCGATCAGGCCGTTGCGGAGGCTCAGTCGCAAGGCGGCGAAGGTCACCAGCAGCCCTCCAATGGAAAGATACGCGCCGAGGGGCGCCAGATAATGGTTGAGCTGGCCGACCAGCGACCACAGCAGCAATGTGGTGGCGAAGACGGTCAACCAGCGGCGGTGCATGGCGGGGAGGCGGAGGGCAGGGACGGAAACGGGTGCGGGATTCAGTCCGGATTCAGCGGGACGAGGACCGTGACTTCGGTGAGCTCGGTCAGGCGCGGGTCGAGCGAGACCTCGCCGCTTTGAAACAGGCCGTCGGGACTGGTTTCGAGCCGGGCCACGTAGCCGATGGTGAGGCCGGCGGGAAACTCGCCGAGACCCGAGGTAACGAGCCGCCGGGGGGCGGAGGAATAGATCACGATGTCGGGCGGCACGAACTCCACCAGGCCGCGGGCCGGGGCGAGCGGAGGATTGTTCCCGCCCTGATAGCTGACCGGATGCGTGTCGTTTTCGAAGTTG
>CAVRNM010000051.1:0-18463 GCA_963722225.1 uncultured Verrucomicrobiae bacterium | reverse complement strand
GTCCCCCCATCCACGAGGCGAACATGCGCCGGCCAGGTCTCGGCATCGAGCGCGCGAAGCGCATGCACCCCCACGCCCTCGTCGCCCACCAGCAGGTTGCCCACCCCCAGGATAAGCACATCGGCAGGCGACGCACCGGGTCCGGCCGTCTCGTGAGGATAAGTCACATCGGTCATGGTCATCCTGGATCTTACGGAATGAAGTGATACGGGTGGAGCGCGTTGTCCCAAACGCGCACCGAGCGTCTTGGAGACAAGCCGCACCACCTTTGGCGTCACTCAATTATGCAAATCCCAGTCGCACCAGGGCTGTGGCTCCGTCAAGGCGACGGGGGCTTCACCGGGTTCCGCGGCGGCCGGGGCGAGAGCGGGAACCACGACCGGCCGTTGCCTTTCAGCATGTCCGGATGCACAAACTTCCAGCCCCCGACCATCGACGACATGACCCCATGTCCCTCGACATAATCGTGATAAAACACGAGGTAGACGTGGACGACCGTGAAGATGATGAAGAACCACATGGCGAGATAGTGCCACTGGCGGAGCCCGTATTCGCCGCCGAACAGCGGCACCGCCCAGGTGAAGAGCTGGGAAACCACGACTTGCTCATCGAGGCATACATCGCGAAACCGCTGATGACCTGGAACAGGAAGACCAGGAACATCACGAAGTAGGTGAAGTATGCGAGCGAGTTGTGGCCGACGGCGTCGATCGGCTTGTTGGTGGCCTGGAGAACGTCGACCCGGAGCACGGCGCCCACCTGCCGGAACTGCGCGCGCCGCAGCGGCAGGAAATTCCGCCAGTCCGAGAACTGGTTGCCGACAAAACCCCAATAGATCCGAAACGCGAAGTTGAAGAAGAACACGTAGGCCGTCGTGAAGTGGATGAAACGGTTGACGCCAAACCAGTAGCTGAACGACGCCTCGGTCGCGCTCGCGAACGCCGGCGGATGGGCGATCAAAATGCCGGTGACCGTGAGCACGAGCACGCAAAGGGCATTCAGCCAGTGGTAAATGCGCACCGGCAGCTCCCAGACATAAACCCGCTTGAATACGGGCGTCGGTGCCGCCGCGGGCTGGACCGCCGGGGATGCTTCAGGAGTCATGGTGATTCCTCCTGTCAGATCGCCGGACTCGTGGAAGCTTCGCCGACCTTGCCGCCCTCGTCGTCGTAAAGATGGACGGCGCAGGCAAGACAAGGATCGAACGAATGCACCGTGCGCAGGATTTCGAGTGGCTGCGCCGGATCATGCACCGGTGTGCCGACGAGCGCGGCCTCATAGGGCGAACGCTGGCCCGAGCCATCGCGCGGCGATGCGTTCCACGTGCTGGGGACGACCAGCTGGTAGTTCTCAATCTTCTTGTCCTTGATCACGATCCAGTGGGCCAGCGCGCCGCGCGGCGCCTCGGAGGGGCCGACCCCGCGGGCCTCGGCCGGCCACGTGGACGGCTCCCATTTCTCCTTGGTAAAGGTCCGCGAATCGCCGTTGCGAATGTTGGCGATCAGCTGGCCGTAGAATTCCTTGGCCCAGCGGGCGATCAGGCGCGTCTCGATGCCGCGCGCCGCGGTGCGGCCGAGCGTCGAGAACAGCACCGCCGCCGGCGCCTTCAGGGCGGCGAGCGTCTCGGTCACCGCCTCCTTGATCTCCTCGCTGCCCGGACGCATAGCCGACGAGCATGCGCGCGAGCGGGCCCACCTCCATGGCGTGGCCCTTCCAGCGCGGAGTCTTCAGCCAGGAATATTTGCCATCGACGCCGAGATTCTCATACGGCGGCTTCGGTCCCGTGTAGTTGAACTTCGTCTCGCCATCCCAGGGATGCAGCGCCTTGTCCTCGCCCCCGCGGTAGGAATACCAGGAGTGGGCGATCGATTCCTGCACGCCGTCCGGATCCCGGGGATCGACGGGGTGCACCCGGCTGAGATCGCGGTCGAGGACCGCGCCGCGCGGGAACTTGAAGCGCGCCACATCGGCAAAGCCGTTGGTCGGCAGGTCGCCGTAGCAGAGGTAATTGGACACGCCGCCGCCGATCTGCGTCCAATCCAGGTAGTACGGTGCGACCGCCAGCAGGTCCGGGAAGATAGACCTGCTCCACAAAGCGCGCCCCTCCTCGAACAGCCGGCCCACATAGGCGAGGCGCTCCGCGTTGATCGCATTGGCCTCGTCGATATTGAGGGCGCAGGGCACGCCGCCCACGAGATAGTTCGGATGGGGGTTCTTGCCGCCGAAGATCGTATGGACCTTCACCATCTCCTTCTGCCACTCGAGCGCCTCGAGATAGTGGGCGACGCCGATGAGGTTGACCTCGGGCGGCAGCTTGTAGGCCGGATGGCCCCAATAGGCGTTGGCAAAGATGCCGAGCTGGCCGCTCTCCACGAAGGACGTCAGGCGTTTCTGCAAGTCCAGGAAGTACTGCGGGGAACTCTTGGGCCAGTGCGAGATGCTCTGGGCGATGCGCGACGTCTCCGCCGGATCCGCCTTCAAGGCGCTGACCACATCGACCCAGTCCAGGGCGTGCAGGTGGTAGAAATGCACCACGTGATCCTGCAGGTACTGGGCGCAGAACATCAGGTTGCGGATGAGCTCCGCGTTCGGGGGGACGGCGACGCCGAGGGCGTCCTCGACCGACCGCACGGAGGCGAGCGCATGCACCGTGGTGCAGACGCCGCAGACGCGTTCGGTAAAGGCCCAGGCGTCGCGCGGATCGCGGCCCTTGAGGATGATCTCGATGCCGCGCACCATGGTGCCGGCGCTCCAGGCATCCGTGATGCGGCCGTCCTTAACCTCGGCCTCAATGCGCAGGTGCCCCTCGATGCGCGTGATGGGATCAACAACGATGCGTGTGCTCATGGTTCACTCCTTCGCTGGCTCGTCGGATTCCGCCACGGCGGGCGGTGGCGCGAGACTGGCCGATTCGCCAGCCTGCTCCCCGATCTCATGATGTTTGCGGACGTTGGTCAGGATCGCATGGGCGGCGGCGCCGGCGACGGCGGCCGCGCCCACCGCGAGGCCGATCTGATCGGCCGTCGTTTCAATGCCGAAGCCAGGGAAGCTGGCGAGACGCTGGTAGAAGGGGCCATTGTCCCAGAAGCCCGCCTCGGAGCAACCGATGCAGCCGTGGCCGGACTGGATGGGATAGCTGACCCCGTTGTTCCAGCGGATCACGCCGCAGGAATTGTAGGTCGTCGGTCCGCGGCAGCCCATCTTGTAGAGGCAAAAACCGCGGCGGGCATTCTCGTCGTCAAAGGACTCGACGTAAAGGCCGGCGTCGTAATAGGGCCGGCGGTAACAGGTGTCGTGCACGCGCCGTGAATAAAAGGCCTTCGGGCGGCCGAGCGCATCCAATTGGGGGATACGGTCGAAGGTCAGCAGGTGCACCACGACGCCCGCCATCACCTCGGCGATCGGGGGACAGCCCTGGACGTTGATGATCGGCTTGCCGGTGATGACCTGGTGAATCGGCCGCGCCATCGTCGGATTGGGCTTGGCCGCCTGGACGCAGCCGGCGCAGGCACAGTTGCCCCAAGCCACGACCGCCTTCGCCCCTTCGGCCGCCTCCTGGACGATCTGGAGGGCGCTGCGGCCGCCGATGACGCAATAGGCCCCGTCGGCGGCCATGGGCACCGAACCCTCCACCATCAGCAGGTACTCGCCGCGAGACTCCTTCATGGTCCGCTGCAGGCATTCCTCCGCCTGGAAGCCGGCGGCCGCCTGCAGGGTCTCGGTGTAATCGAGCGACACCTTGTCGAGCAGGATGTCCGCCACGATCGGGTGGGAGGAGCGGATGAAGGACTCGCTGCAACAGGTGCATTCCTGAAAATGCAGCCAGACCACGGGCAGCCGGCGCTTCTTTTCGAGGGCCTTTATCACGTCGGCGACTCCGCTCGACGCCAAGCCGAGATAAGCCGACATCCACGTGCAGAACTTGACAAAATCACGCCGGCTCACGCCGCGCGCGTGCATTTCCTCCCAAATCGTCGGACCACCGGTTCGGGACGGGGTTTCCAGCACATTCATGACAATCCTTGGCTTATCGCACCGGACGGAAGCATCCGGACGGAGCGAGGGTTTCGGGGTTGAGTATTAACTAATGGAACTGTGGCGAACTCCCAACCTGCATCAAACCTTATAAGACCAGCAGGTGATTGAATAAATTATTCTTCTTCCAGATTTGCATGCCAGCTCGACTTTCCAAGGAGCAAAGCCAACATTTTTACTTATGCACGAACTGGGGATCGCCGAATCGGCCTTGGAGATGGCGCTGGCCCAGGCGACCGCCGCCCAAGCGACGCGGGTGCTCACCATGGTCATCCGCGTCGGCGCACTTTCGGGCGTCGACCCGGACGCGCTGCGTTTCGCGTTCACCGCCATCCTGCCCGGCACACCGGCCGAGGGCGCCGCCCTGCAAATTGACTCAGTCGCCGCCCTGGCCTACTGTCCCGGCTGCCAGCGGGACTTCGTTCCCAGCACGGATCACTTCTTTGAATGCCCGACGTGCGGCCAGCTGTGTTCCACCCTTAAACAAGGCCGCGAGCTCGATCTCGTCCGCCTCGAAATGATCTGACGCCATGCCTCCGAAAAGAACCGAGCCAGCCCCAGCCAGCGTCCCAAGCGCGAGCGAGGTCATCGTGGTCGACGTGCGTGAGCCGGACGACACGCGGGTGACGCCGCCCGGAGATCCGGTGCCCGGCGCCAGGCGGACCGTCGAACTGCAGGCGCGCCTGCTCGACCAGAATGACCGGCACGCCGCGGAAAATCGCGCCGTCCTGAAGGCGCGCGGAATCCGCGCCCTCAATTTCGTCTCCTCCCCCGGAGCGGGCAAGACGGCGCTGCTGGAGCGCACCCTCGATGCCCTGGCCGGCGAGCTGCGCTGCGCCGTGCTGGTCGGCGATCTCGAGACCGACAACGACGCGCGGCGGCTCCGGCGCCCCGGACTGCCGGTCGCCCAGATCACCACCGGGGGCACCTGCCACCTGGACGCCTCGATGGTCGCGCGGGGCCTCGCGGCGCTGCCGCTGGAGGGCGTCCAACTGCTGTTCATCGAAAACGTCGGCAACCTGGTGTGCCCGGCGTCATTCGATCTCGGCGAGAACCGCCGGATCACGCTCTTGTCCTGCACCGAAGGCGAAGACAAGCCGCTCAAGTATCCGCCGATCTTCACGAGTGCGCACGCGGTCATCCTGAACAAGATCGATCTCGCGGCGGTCCTCGGTTTCGATCGCGCCGCGGCGCTGGCCAACATCCGGCGCGTGGCGCCCCAGGCGGAGATCTTCGAACTATCCGCCCGGACGGGCGAGGGTTTCGACCGCTGGCTGGCGCATCTGCGGGGGCTGGTATGAAATGGCGGCGACAGATCGTCACGCGCCGCAATGATTTCGATTGGAAGTTCGTAGGGGCGCGATCTTGTCGCGCCCGGGAGATGGGCGCAGCGAGACTGCGCCCCTACGTATGCTCGCGGCGGCCTCGTGGTTCGCCCGCAAGCAGGCTCCTACCTCGGTGACAGGAAGAGACCATTCCCTTCGATCATGCCCTCCGCCGATCGCATCATTGTCGTCACCGGCACCGTGCAGGGGGTGGGATTCCGGCCGTTCGTGGCCCGGTTGGCGACGCGCCTCGGAGTGGGCGGGTGGGTCCGCAACGATGGCCACGGAGTCACGATCCGCGCCCGCGCGCCGGCCGCGGTGCTGGAGGATTTCACCGCCCGGCTGCGCTCGGAGGCGCCGCCCGCCGCCCGGATTGCCGCGGTGACTTTGTTGACGGACCGGGAGATCGAGCCGGCCGCCCCGGCGCCCGGTCCCGGCTTTGTCATCGTGCCGAGCGGTGCGGCCCAGGCCCCGCCCACCGCCGCGGTCACGCCCGACCTGGCATTGTGCGAGGACTGCGGGCGGGAACTCCGGGACGCCGCCGATCGCCGGCACGCGTATCCATTCATCAACTGCACCAACTGCGGGCCGCGCTACTCGATCCTCCGCGAGCTGCCGTACGACCGGCCGCACACGACCATGGCCGGCTTTGGCATGTGTCCCGTCTGCCGGCACGAGTATGATGATCCGGCCGATCGGCGTTATCACGCCCAGCCCAACGCCTGCCCGGTCTGCGGACCGCAGGTCGAATTGCTGGATGCCGCCGGACACACGCTGGCGAGCAGCCAGGCCGCGATCATGATCGCCGCGGAAGCCCTGGGCGCCGGCCGGATAGTGGCGGTGAAAGGGCTCGGGGGCTTTCATCTCATGGTCGATGCCGCCAACGAGGCGGCGGTGGCCGAGTTGCGGCGGCGGAAGCAACGCGAGGAAAAGCCGCTGGCCGTGATGTTTCCCTCGCTGGCGTCATTGCAGTCCGCCGCGGTGCTGGAGGCGGATGACACTCGCTGGCTGACCTCCGCCGCCGCTCCGATCGTCCTGGTGCGCCGCCGTCGGGAAACCGGGGCCGGGAACGCCAGCGAGCCGCTGTCGCCCACGCTTCCGGCGCTTGCCGCCTCCATCGCTCCCGGCAATCCCTGGATCGGCGCGCTGCTGCCGTATACGCCGCTGCACGTGCTGCTGCTCGAACAAGTGGGCCGGGCGGTCGTGGCGACCAGCGGCAATCTTTCGGAAGAGCCGCTCTGCACGGACAACGACGAAGCGCGAAGGCGGCTGGCCGCGATCGCGGATCTCTTTCTTGTGCACGACCGGCCCATTGCCCGGCCGGTGGATGATTCGGTGGTGCGCCGGGCCGCCGGCACCCGGATTGTCCTGCGGCGGGCTCGTGGCTTTGCCCCATCCCCGTTCGCTTTGCCGCTGGATGCCGAATCCCCGGAGCCGCTGCTGTGCGTCGGCGGTCATCTGAAAAACACGGTGGCCGTGACGGCCGGCAATAACGTCGTGCTCGAGTCCCCACATCGGCGACCTGTCCAATCCCGTTTCGATGGACGCGTTCCGCCGGACGGTGGGGCTGCTCGGATCACTGTATGGCGGGCGCTTCTCCCGCGTCGTCTGCGATGCCCATCCCGACTATGCTTCGACGCGGTTCGCCCGTGGCCTGGGGCTGCCGGTGACCACGGTGCAGCATCATCTCGCCCACGTGCTCGCCTGCCTGCTGGAGCACGGCGGCGGACCGGAACGCGTGCTCGGCGTGGCGTGGGACGGCACCGGCTACGGTCCCGACGGAACCGTGTGGGGCGGTGAGTTCATCGTCGTCGACCGCCAAGCCCGGACCGCGCAACGGGTCGCCTCCCTGCTGCCCTTCCGGCTCCCGGGAGGCGAGGCCGCGGTCCGGGAACCACGGCGCAGCGCCCTGGGACTGCTGCACGAAGCGTTCGGCCACGACCACCTGCGCCTGGCGCCGGCCGCGCCTTCCCTGGGGTTCGGCGTGTCAGAGATCGGTGTGCTGCTTTCGTTGCTGGATCGCGGAATCCAAGCGCCGTTGACGACCAGCGTCGGCCGGCTTTTTGACGGCGTCGCGTCATTGCTGGGAATGCGCCAAAAGTGCTCGTTTGAAGGCCAGGCGGCGATGGACGTGGAGTTCGCCGCCGACACTGCGGCGCAAGAAGAAGCAAGGTTAATCATGCCCATTATGGCGCTCGGCGAACGGGAATTCTGGCAGATCGACTGGCGGCCCGCGCTGGCAGAAATCCTGGCGGCAAAGACCAACGTCCCGCCTGGCCTCCTCGCGGCGCGATTCCAGACCGGACTGGCGAACAGCATCCGGGACGTGGCCAGGCGGGTGGGAATCGAGACCGTGGTGCTCAGCGGAGGATGCTTCCAGAACGCCCGACTGCTGGATGAGACCGGCAAAGCCTTGCGAGCAGCCGGACATAACGTCCTTTGCCACCGCGATCTGCCTTCGAACGATGGCGGTCTGGCCGCGGGTCAGGCATTGGGGGCGCTTTGGGGCATCACGGCGGTGGCACCCTGAGACGAACGGTCGCCGGCTGTCGGGTGGGATCGCTGGCTTCCGCCGGTTTGCTGAGCAAAGCGGGGTGCTGCGACGCCGCTGACCAGCGTTGCGCCGGACCGTCCGCGGAATTGCGGGCGGAATCATGACGCCAAAACTGGAGCCGGTGCCTGGGCGCCGGCGGTTGATTTTACTCGCTCCACCAGGTTGGCGCCCTAAAGAATATAGCGTCGCGCGTCGTATTGGTGGATGCGCGAGTTCTTAGGAGCAGACCCCACCCCAGTTAATATCCCTGTTCATCCGATCACGGTCGCGAATGTTTTTGCGTGCCCTGACGAATTTGCACCCATGGTCAAATCGATGACAACGCCTCCCTCCGCGAAACAAGACGCCGTCCCGACCCAATCGAGCGGCCGGCCGAATCTGCAAAGGCCCGGCGAGGAGAGTGTTCCGGTCATGAAGCTGCCACGGATGATCAAGTACGAAGCCGACCGCGTGCGGGGATTTGGCCGCGAAATCATGAGCGTGCCGGGATGTGAGAAACTCGAGAGCTGCATCCAATGCGGCACCTGCTCCGGCGTCTGCCCTTTGAGCATCTACATGGACCACACCCCGCGCCAGGTCATGGCCTTGACCCGGGCCGACTTCAAGAACGAGGTGCTGCGAAGCCGCACCATCTGGCTGTGCGCCTCATGTTATGCCTGCACGGTGGAATGCCCGCAGGCAGATCAGAATCACCGACATCATGTATGAGCTCAAGCAGCGGGCCATCCATGAGGGCATCTATCCCGAAGCGTTTCCCGATTCCCAGTCCTGGCTCGACGACTTCAGTGAAATGGTGAAGAAGAACGGACGGATCACGGAGATGCTGCCTCGTCATCAAGCTGTTCATGAAGACGAGCTGGCTGGCGGCGCTCGGCAACTGGCGGCTGGGCATCGACCTGATGAGGACCGGCCGCTTCTCGCTTGCGACGGAGAAGATCAAACAGCACGGGGACATCGCCCGCATGCTGGACGCCGTCGACGGCAAGAAAGGATCCTGAGCATGAAATACTCCTATTTTCCCGGTTGTTCGCTGAAAGGCCTCGGGCGCGCCTACGAGGAATCCCTCCTTCCGGTGATGAAGCACCTCGGGGTCGAACTCCAGGAACTCGACGACTGGAATTGCTGCGGGGCCACCGCTTACATGGCCGTGGATGAAGCCAAGGCCTGCGTGCTCGCCGCCCGGAATCTGGCGCTGGCGGAAAAGAGCGGCCTGGATCAGATCATGGCGCCGTGCGCCGCCTGTTATCTCGTGCTGAACAAGGCGAAGCATTACTTCCACGATTATCCGGCGATGAAGGCGACCATGGACCGGGCGCTCGGCGCTGTCGGACTGCATTACAGCGGCGACACCCCGGTACGGCATCCGCTGGACATCCTGCTCAACGACGTCGGTTTGGACGCCATCAAGCAGAAGGTCGAGAAACCCCTCAAGGGTCTGAAGGTCGCCACGTATTACGGCTGCCAGATTGTCCGCCCCTACGCCACCTTCGACGACCAATACAACCCGACGACCATGGACCGGCTCATGGAAGCCTTGGGCGCCACGGTTGTCCACTATCCGCTGAAAACAAAGTGTTGTGGCGGCAGCCTCACGGGTACGCTTCCCGAGGCAGGCATCCGGCTCGTCTATATTCTGCTCAACGAAGCCAGGAAATGGGGAGCCGACTGCATCGCCACCGTCTGCCCGCTCTGCCAGTTCAACCTCGACGGCTATCACTCCCAGGTGAAGGCGCAGTACGGTGGTGACGTCCTGGTCCCGACCGTTTATTTCACGCAGTTGATGGGTCTAGCGTTCGGTTTGTCCGACAAGCAACTCGGACTGAACCGGGCCGCCGTGCCGTTCAAATGGCGCCCGGTACTCCCGGCCGAGCCCACGCCGGTTCCCGCCGGATAACTCTGCCTCGCAACGCCGCCAGCGACAACTCCCATGGTCAGCATCAAGCAAGACATACGGATCGGCTTCTACGTCTGCCACTGCGGGCACAACATCGCCAGCATGGTGGATTGTCCGGAGGTCGCCAGATACGTCGAGAGGCTCCCGGGCGTCGTGTTGTCCCGGGATTACAAATACATGTGTTCGGATCCGGGACAGGAGCTGATCCAGAAGGACATCAAGGAGTTCGACCTCAACCGGGTGGTCGTCGCCTCGTGCTCTCCCCTGCTCCACGAGCACACCTTTCGCACCGCCGTCGCCGCCGGCGGGCTGAATCCCTTCTTCTTCCACATGGTCAACATCCGCGAGCACGACTCGTGGGTGCACACCGACCGCCAGGAGGCCACGGCCAAGGCCAAGGCGCTGGCGCGGGCCGCCATCCGGCGCGTGGCCTTTCACAAGGCGCTCGAGGTCAAGCAGGTGCCGGTCCACCCGGAGGTCCTGGTGGTCGGCGGAGGCATTGCCGGTATCCACGCCGCCCTGACGCTGGCCAACGCCGGCAAGAAGGTCTTCCTCGTGGAACGCGAGCCGTCGATCGGCGGCCACATGGCCAAGTTCGACAAGACGTTTCCCACGCTCGATTGCGCCGCCTGCATCCTCACCCCGAAGATGTCATCCGTCGGCACGCATGAAAACATCACGCTCTGGAGCTACTCCGAGGTGGTGAAGATGGACGGCTACGTCGGCAACTACACGGTGACGGTCAAGCGCAAGCCCCGCTACATCAACGAAGACCTGTGCACCGGCTGCCAGGAATGCGTCGCCAATTGCATCTACAAGGAGCCCAAGTTCACCGACGAATTCAACGAGGGCCTGGGCAAGCGCAAGCCGGTCTACATTCCGTTCCCCCAGGCGACGCCGCAGGTGGTGCTCATCGATCCGGACGTCTGCCTGAACTTCAAGCGCGGCGTTCTGACCGACAAGTGCAAGAAGACCTGCGTCGAGGCCTGCGGCGACCGGAAGGCCATTGATTTCAAGCAGAAGGAACAGCTCATCGAGATCAAGGTCGGCACCATCATCGTTGCGACCGGTTTCCAGGCCTTCGACGCCAAACGCTTGCCGCACTACGGCTACGGGACTTATCCGAACGTCTACACCGCGCTGGAGGTTGAGCGCCTGGTTAACGCCTCCGGTCCCACCGCGGGCGAAGTCATCCTGCGCGATGGCCGCCAGCCCAAGGCCATCGGCATCATCCATTGCGTCGGCTCTCGCGACAAGAAGACCAACCGCTGGTGCTCCCGCGTCTGCTGCATGTACTCCATGAAGCTGGCCCACCTGCTCAAGGAGCACACGGAAGCGGAGATCTACAATTTCTACATCGACATCCGCGCGCCCGGCAAAGGCTACGAGGAGTTCTATGACAAGCTGAATTCGGAAGGCGTGCATTTTGTGCGCGGGCGCGTGGGCGAAGTCACCGACTGGAGCATGACGCCGGAGGAGGAGGGCAAGCTAGTCATCCGTGTGGAGGACACGCTGGCCGGGTTTGTGCGCCGCATCCCCGTCGACATGGTGGTGCTGGCCACCGGTCTGGAACCCCACGCTGACGCGCAGGACGTGCGCCGTCTCTTCAACATGAGTTGCGGCACGGAGGGTTTCTTCCTGGAGCGCCACCCGAAGCTCGCCCCCGTCAATACGTTCACGGATGGCATTTTCATCGCCGGTTGCTGCCAGGGTCCCCGCGACATCCCGGACACCGTCGCCCAAGCCGGAGCGGCGGCGGCCGAGGCGATGGTCCTGATCGACAAGGGCCATGTCGAACAGGAGCCGAACACGGCCTACATCCTTCCGGATTGCTGCGGCTGCAAGTCGTGCCTTCCGCTCTGCCCGTACACCGCGATCACCTTTGACGAGGCGACCAGGAAGGCCGTCATCAACGAGGCCCTGTGCAAGGGCTGCGGCACCTGTGTCGGCTCGTGCCCCTCCGGCTCGATCGTGCAGAACCTCTTTGAGGATGAGGAAGTGTTCAGCGAAATCGAAGGGGTCTTGGCCGACTAGTCCACCAATGTCTGAAGCGTGAAATCCGAACCCAACATGAGTGAACCCACCCCGCCGTTGCCCGCCGCCTGGACTCCACGGATCGTGGCCTTTTTCTGCAACTGGTGCACGTACACGGCCGCCGATCTCGCCGGCGTGTCGCGCCTCAAATACGCGTCGAACATGCGGGTGATCCGCCTGATGTGCTCGGGCCGCGTCGATCCGCAGTTCATCCTCGACGCCTTCCGCCAGGGCGCCGACGGCGTGCTGATCGGCGGCTGCCATCCCGGCGACTGCCACTACGTCGAGGGCAACTACAAGATGCTCCGCCGCTTTCAGCTGCTTAAACGCCTGCTCAAGGACCTGGGCATTGAGGAGCAGCGGGTGCGGCTGGAGTGGATCTCCGCGGCCGAGGGCGAGAGGGTCAAAACGGTGGTCAATGAGATGGTCGCCCAGGTCCAGGCGCTCGGGTCCGCTGGGCATGCCGGAGGCAGTTTGACGACTGGGACCGGGAGATCAGCGAACTGGCCGGCCGATGGCGGTGGAAGCCGAAGCACTCGCCGAGCTGGCTTCGTCCGTCAACACCGACGGCGCGGCTCCGGCCGGACCGCAGATTTCTGCCAACACGGAGGCCGCCCATGCCTAAACCCAAAGTCGCGTTTTATTGGTGCGCCTCCTGCGGCGGTTGCGAAGAGACCGTCGTCGATTTCGCGGAGGACATCCTCGGCGTCGTCGCGAAGCCGTGGACATTGTCCTCTGGCCGGTGGCGATGGACTTCAAGTACAAGGACGTCGAGGCGATGGCGGACAAGTCGATTGTCGCCACGCTGCTCAACGGCGCGATCCGCTCCAGCGAGCAGGAGGAAATGGCGCACTGCTCCGCGCGCAAGAGCCAGTTCCTGATCGCCTACGGCGCCTGTGCGCATCTGGGCGGCATTCCCAGCCTGGCCAACCAGTTTCAGCGCGAGCAAATTCTGAAGCTACAACTACGAGGACGCGCCCACCGTGGCGAACGAGCTGAAAGTCCGCCCGCAGACTCAATTTCGAAGAGAACGGCCGGCACCCGCACGCTGCCGGAGCTTCGCCATGTCGTGCGTTCGCTGGACCAGGTGGTCGACGTCGATTTCTATATTCCCGGCTGCCCGCCCACCCCCAATCTCACCAAAGCCGCGTTTGCGGCGCTGCTAAGCGGGCAAGCTGCCGCCGAAGGGCGCGGTCCTGGCACCCGACATCGCGCTCTGCGATGAGTGCTCCGCGCAAGGCGAGCAAGCCCGCGAATATCGCCTTCACCGAATTCAAGCGACCCCACCAGAAGCTGCTCGATCCTGAGAAATGCTTCCTGGCCCAAGGCGTGGTCTGCATGGGGCCGGCGACCCGCAGCGGCTGCGGGGCGCAATGTACCGACGGCAACATGCCCTGCACCGGCTGCTTCGGTCCCACCTCCCGCGTGCGCGACCAGGGCGCGAAGATTCTCTCGTCGCTCTGCGCCAACATCGATCAAAGGACGAGGCGGGCATCAACCAAGTGCTCGCAGGCATCCCGGATCCCGTCGGGACCTTCTACCGCTACGGCCTCGCCAAGAGCCTCCTCCGCCGCAAGGTCGACCTGTCTGCCAGCCAAGGACCAAGGACCAAGTGACAAGTTCCAAGGAAGACAAACGTCAACTGGTCTCTGCCATCGGCCTTCTGACTTCTGCCCTCTGGTCCTAGGTTTCCGAATTTCGGATTTCAGTCCTTCAGCCTTTCAGTCCTTCAGCTTTTACTTATCATGGACGACGCAGCCAAACAAGTCTTCAACGAAGCGAACGCCCGGGCCAATGCCGCGTACGCGGCGGCCAAACGCAACGTCACGATCGATCCGATCACCCGGCTCGAAGGCCACGGCAAGATTGACATCTTCCTGGACGACAAGGGCGACGTCGAGCGCGCGTACCTGCAAGTTCCGGAACTGCGGGGCTTTGAGGTGTTCAGCCTTGGCCGGCCCGCGGAGGACATGCCGCAGATCACCAGCCGCATTTGCGGCGTCTGCCCGACCGCGCACCACATGGCCTCGACCAAGGCGCTGGATGCCCTTTATCAGGTTGAACGCCACCTCGGCGGGCCGCAAGATCCGCGAACTGGTCTATAACACGTTCATGCTGGAAGACCATGCCCTGCACGTGTTCGTGCTGGGCGGGCCGGATTTCATCGTCGGACCGGAAGCGCCGCCGGAGCAGCGCAACATCGTCGGCGTGATCGGCAAGGTCGGCCTCGAGGCCGGCAAGAAGGTCATCGCCATGCCGGCGCCGACTGCGCGAACTGATCGCCTACTTCGGCGGCAAGGTCGTGCATCCGGTCCTCGGACTGCCCGGCGGCGTTCAGCAAGGCGCTGAAGGCGGAAGACCTGCCGAAGTTCAAGGAGCTGGCCAAGGACGGCGCTCGAGTTCGCCGATGTGGACGCTCGCATGTGTTCAGGCAGATCGTCCTGGGGAATCCGGACTACGTGAAGATGATCACGTCGGACGCCTTTACCCACAAGACCTGCTACATGGGCATGGTGGATGAGCAGAACAAAGTCAACTTCTACGACGGCAAGATCCGCGTGGTGGACTGCAACGGCAAGGAAGTCTGCAAGTTCGCCCCGCAGCAAGTACCGCGACTTCGTGGCCGAGCACGTCGAGCCGTGGAGCTACATGAAGTTCACCTACCTGAAGCCGCGCGGCTGGAAAGGCTTCGTGGAAGGTCCGGACACCAGCATCTATTCCGTCGCCCCGCTGGCACGCCTGAACGTGGCCGACAGCATGGCCACGCCCAGGGCCCAGGCGGCCTACGAGGAGTTCTTCAAGACTCTCGGCGGCAAACCCGTTCATCACACCCTGGCCAACCATTGGGCGCGGGTGATTGAGATGATCCAGGCCGCCGAGCGGATCGAGCAGCTGGTCAACGACCCGGAGATCACCAGCCAGGAAGTGCGCCGCATCCCGACCGCCGTGCCCACCGAGGGCATGGGCGTGGTCGAGGCACCCCGCGGAACCCTCTTCCATCACTACGAGACCGACGCCCGCGGGATGATCACGATGGCCAACATGATCGTGGCCACCGGCAACAACGCCGCGCGCATCGCCATGAGTGTCGAGAAGGCCGCCAAGGGCCTGATCAAGGGCGGCAAGGTGACGGAGGGCTTGCTGAACAAGGTCGAGATGGCGTTTCGCGCCTACGATCCCTGCCTCGGCTGCGCTACGCATTCCCTGCCGGGCCACACCCCGCTCAAAGTCACGATCTACGGTCCTGACAAGACGCTCGTGCAGCAACTCGTGCAGGAGTAGCCTGGAGCCCGGCGGCTCACTCTTTGCCCGGTCTCCACTCAGGGGTTTTCCCAAACGGGCGCGAACTTCGATCGGCCATCGCCCTGGTGGATCGCCGGGCCCGTTTTTATCATCCGATAATGCCGGTAGGGAATCCGGGTGATTCCGCCGGCGCCGTGCGGGAGCTTGCCCTCCCACGATTTGCCCGGATGTCCCCACAGCCCCTCGGCATAAATCGGCTGCCCTTGCGCGATATCGACCAAGACCATGCCGTACCGTTGCAGCGCCACGCACACGATGCGCTCCTCGCGCGTCAACTTGTACGCCGACAAATCTAGCGTCGGATCGAGCTGGATGACCGTGCCCTCTGGAATCCCTCCTTCGGTGAATCCATCCGTCCAGGCCGCCGGAAACACGAATTCCCGATAAGCACAAAAGCGCGAGGCCGCCGCGATCTTGTGACGTATTTCCCCGGCCGCCACTTCATCGTACATGATCAGTCCCGCCACCGCCGGGACGCCCGCGGCCCGGCTGGGACCGTGAAAATGAACGCTCTCGCCGTCCTTGACGCCGAGCTCCGCGGTGGAGAACACTCCGGGACCGTTGGCCGCGTACCCCATGCCGGTGGCGGATTTCCAGGTGCCGTCGGAGTTGCGGGACAAAGCCCACATGTCCCACACGCGATTCTTCTCCCAATCGACGACGGCGAGGTGGGAATCGGCCTGCGGATCGGGCGACGCCTCAGCCGGGATCGGCACCAGATCGAAACCTTTCCCGTGGCCAAAGAAGCCGCGGTCCGTGTGCCACCGGATCTTTTCTTCGGGGGTGATCGCGAGCAGCCCGACCTTCTGCAGCGGCGTCGAACTGTTCACCTCGTAAACAGGGATCGTCCACTGCTTGCAGTTGACCAGGAAATTCTCTCCAGTCGGCTCGGTTTCAAGCAGTTTGATCCAGCGCTCCGTGCGCGGATCGACCTCGGCATTGCCCGGAATCGGCTGGTTCCAGAAACTATCGTCGGAAAAGAAGCGACGCGGCGCCGGCGGCGTGCTGGCTGGTGCCGCGGCGGCTGACATCGTCGCGACAACCAGGATGGCAAGAATGAAGGGAGCGAATTCTTTCATACGAAAAACGAATCCATGGGGTGAGGATCCAGATTTCTGGGCTGGATCGCAAGTCGGAGATTCGGAACTCACCTTGTTTGGCGTTCAAGAAACCCGCCGCGGCTTCAAGCGGACGTCCTTCATCCGGATGCCATTGAGTTTTGTGAGGACGAGCTCGACGAACTCCTCGGCGATGTCGACATGCGTTTCCGCCTCGAAAATGTCGATCGCCCCGACGGCCTTGGCCGGCAGGCGGGTCACGCCCGCGATTTTCCCGACCAGGTCGGCCGGAGTCACAAACTGGGCGTGTCCGACGTTGAACGCGACCGGCGCAAATCCTTTTTCCCGGCCGGTGCGCGGTTGGCGCTCTCCGCCGGCGTGGTGCTTGCTGCGCGGCCCGCGGGGCGGGCGCAGGCGTGACGGCGCTGCCGCCGCGGATTGGGTTCCCTCGGCCGGCGGCGCCGGCGGCGGAGCCAGCGGTTGGGCAACGGCCGCCGGAGGCGCGGATGGCGCCGAATGAAATGCGCGGGCGGGCTTGGCGGCGCGGGCGGGGGCGGCCGGCTCGGGTCCGCGCAGCAGATGAATCAGGGCGGACGAGATGTCGGTGGTCTGATAACCTTGCTCGATGAGGCGGTCGATCATGCGGTCGTGGCGGCGAAACTCGCCGGCCTCCAGCGTCGCGCGCAGTTTCTCGAAGAACACGTTGTCCCGGGCCTCCTCAACCTGGTCGAGCGACGGAATGCGCTCGCGCCGCATCTTCAGTTTCCCGAGCCGGATTAGGTACTGCAGCTTGTAGATCTCCTGGCCTGAAACAAAGGTGAAGGCGCGCCCGGAACGGCCGGCGCGGCCGGTCCGGCCGATCCGGTGCGTGTAATCCTCGGCGTCGTTGGGCAGGTCGTAGTTGAACACGACTTCGAGATCGTCGAGGTCCAGCCCGCGGGCGGCGACGTCGGTCGCGATGAGAAACTCGAACTCGCGCCGCCGGAACTTCTCCATGACGCGGTCGCGCTGGGATTGCGGGATGTCGCCGTGGATGCGATCCACCGCATACCCGCGGGCATGCAGGTGCTCGTCGAGGTCGTCGACCATGACCTTGGTGGTGCAAAAGACGAGGCCGTAGCGGAAATCGTTGACGTCGATCAACCGGGTGAGCGCTTCGAGCTTGGAGCGACGGTCGACCTCGAAATAGACCTGGTCGACCTGCGGGGCGTTCTGCGCATGCGCCTCGAGCTTCACGGACGCCGGGTCCGTGCTGTAGCGCTTGATCAGCGCGCGGATGGGCGGCGGGATCGTGGCGGAGAAAAACAGGAGCTGGCGCCCCGGCGGCGCCACCTGCACGACCCGCTCGATGTCGTCGCGAAACCCCATGTCGAGCATGCGATCGACCTCGTCGAGCACGATCATCTTCAAGGCGCCGATCACCAGCGTTCCCCGATCGAGGTGATCGAGGATCCGTCCCGGCGTGCCGATGACGATCTGTGTGCCCGCCGCCAGCGCGCGAAACTGGCGTTCATAGGACTGCCCGCCGTAGATGGGGGTGGATTGAATGCCGCGCTTGAAGAACGCCAGCTTGGCGAATTCCTCGGACACCTGAACCGCCAGCTCGCGCGTCGGGCACAGGATCAGCACCTGGACCTTTTTCACGCTCGCATCGGTTCTCTCGATCGCCGGGATGGCGAACGCGCAGGTCTTCCCCGAGCCGGTGGCCGATTGGCCGACGACGTCGCGGCCCGCAAGCGCGAGCGGAATGACCGCGCTCTGGATTGGTGCAGCTTCTTCAAAGCCCATCTTGTCGACGGCTTTGAGGATCTCGGGGGACAGGCCCAGTTCGGTGAAAAGGCGTTTCTCCATGTCGCACAGTGGCCCGGCCGCCAGGAGAAGGAGAGCGAAAACCGTCCCCTCCGCTTCGGGGGAGGCCGGAAAACGTCTTTTCCCCCTCTGCTGCGTCCAGGGAGAATGTCCGGCTGATCTCCTCAGCCGGCCGATCAGCGCTGGACCCCGGAGGTGCCCGCAGCATAGCGTCAGCCCATGCCCGCTTCCCTCCCCAGAATCCTGATCCTCGGTCTGGGCAACGACATCCTGACCGATGATGCCGTCGGGCTGCGCGTCGTCGAGGCCGTGCGCGAACGCCTCGCCGGCGAACCGGACATTGAGGTCAAGACCACCACGGAGATGGGCCTGGCGCTGCTCGACGAAATCGCCGACCGCGAGAGCGTCGTGCTCGTCGATTCCGTGCAAACCGGCGAGGCTTTACCGGGGA
>CAVRNM010000050.1:0-4171 GCA_963722225.1 uncultured Verrucomicrobiae bacterium | reverse complement strand
TCCTGGGGGCAATCCCAAGAACTGCGGGCTGATCAGCCCTGGCCGTACGTCGCCCCTGGCCCATGCTTGCGCTGGAAGTGCCGGCCGAGCAATTCCGGCTCGATCTCGCCGCGCCCGGGAGCGAGGACGAGCGTTTGCAGCGCCATCTGGGCCACGATTTCGAGGGCCGCGGCCGTCTCCACGGCCTTCGCCCCGCTCGGCCCCCACGCGAACGGCCCGTGGCGCCACACCAGCGCCGCCGGCACGTCGAGCGGATCGCGATCGCGAAACGTCTCCACGATCACGTTGCCCGTGTTCCATTCGTAGGCGTCCGCGATCTCCGCCTTGGTCAACGGCCGTGTCACCGGCACCGGGCCTTTGAAATAGTCCCCATGGGTGGTGCCAAGGCAGGGAATTGGCCGGCCGGCCTGCGCAAAGCTGACCGCATGGCGGGAATGGGTGTGCACGACCGCCCGGATCTCCGCAAAAGCCTGGAACAGCCGCCGATGTGTCGGCGTGTCGGAGGACGGACGCAGGCTCCCCTCGATCACGCGGCCTTCGAGGTCGACCAGCACCATCTTCTCCGGCGTCAATTCCGCATAGGGCACCCCACTTGGCTTGATCGCAAAAACGCCGGCGCCGCGATCAAGCACGCTGACATTGCCAAACGTGAGATCGACCAGCCCCGAGGCTCCCAACTGGCGGTTGGTCGCGCACGCTTCCTCACGGAGGGTTGGATGCAACATGGCGGTCACGATCAACACTCCGGAGGGGCCAGAACGGCGAGCAAAAAGCACTCAGGGTTCGCGTGATTGAGTCAGCAATCGGCCTGGGCGCCTACCGCTCGATTGTAGGGCGGGGTCGCCGTACCCCGCCATTTTGCGATGAGGCGGGGTACGGCGACCCCGCCCTACATTTCCAGAAGCCCCTGCTTCTAGGCGTTGATGTCGTTGTCCTTGGTCTCCGGCAGCGCCAGCCAGCCGACGATCAGCGACATCAGTGCGACGGCGATGGGATACCAGAGGCCCGCATAGATGTCTCCCGTGAAGACGACAATGGAGGCGGCAATGAGCGGCAGGAAGCCTCCAAACCAGCCGTTGCCAATATGATACGGCAGTGACATCGACGTATAGCGGATACGCGTGGGAAACAGCTCCACCAGGAACGCCGCGATCGGCCCGTAGACCATCGTGACATAGAGCATCAGGAGCGCGAGCAATCCGACGACCATCGGCCGGTCGATCGCGGCCGGATCGGCCGCCCTGGGATAGCCGGCCGGCCCCAGGGCGGCGTCGAATCTCTTCTCGTCAAAGCCCACCACCGTGGTCTGGCCGCCGACGTCGAGCACCACCGGCGACTCCGGCCGGGTGGGCGCGAGCGTGAACGGGATTCCCCGGGCGTTCAGGTAGCCGCGGGCGCGGTCGATGTCAGTCGGTGCTTTCTTCGCGCTCACCATGGTGATCTTCCCAAGCGCATCCCACACCGCCTCGATGGTGAGCTCGACGGTGTTGCGGTACTCCGTGGTGTGCAGCACGACCGGCGCTTCCGTCATCGCCGCGGCGAGCGCCGGGTTGGCCGCCCGGGTGAGCCCGCGGAAAATCGGCACATAGGTGAACGCGGCCAGGGCAAAACCGGCGAGCATGATGCGCCGCCGCCCCAGCCGGTCGGAGAGCCGGCCGAACACGAGGAAAAACGGAGTCCCGATCAGCAGGGCGATCGCGACGAGCACGTACGCGTGCACGTAGTCGACCTTCAAGGTGGCGGTGAGGAAATAGAGCGCATAGAACTGGCCGGCATACCACACGACGCCCTGGCCGGCGGTGGCGCCGAACAAGGCGCGCAACACGAGATGGCCGTTGTCCCAGCGCGCAAAACTCTCGGTGAGCGGCGCCTTCGAGCTCCGGCCCTGCGCCTTCATCTCGGTGAACACCGGCGACTCATGGAGCTTGAGCCGGATGTAGACCGAGACGCCCAGCAACACGACAGAGAAGAGAAACGGGATGCGCCAGCCCCAGGCGGCGAAGCTTGCCGGACTCATGGCGCTGCGAATCCCGAGGATCACGGCGAGCGAAAGGAAAAAGCCGAGGGTGGCGGTCGTCTGGATCCAACTCGTGTACGCCCCGCGTTTCCCGGCCGGGGCGTGCTCGGCCACATAAGTCGCCGCGCCGCCATATTCGCCGCCGAGGGCGAGGCCCTGCGCGAGCCGCAGCAGCACGAGGAGAATGGGCGCGAGAAATCCGATCTTTTCGTACGTCGGCAGCGCGCCGACGAGCGCCGTCGACAATCCCATCACGATGATCGTGACGAGAAACGTGTACTTGCGGCCCACGAGGTCGCCAATCCGGCCGAACACCAGCGCCCCGAACGGACGGACCGAGAAGCCCACGCCAAACAGGGCGAGGCTGGACAGAAAGCCCGCCGTTTCATTGCCCGGCGGGAAAAAGAGTTTCCCGAAAAAGACGGCCAGCGTCCCGTAAATGTAGAAATCGTACCACTCGAACACGGTGCCGAGCGACGACGCGAAGATGACCAAACGATGGCGACGGTCCAGCGGACCGGAAGCGGCAGCAGGAGGCATGAGGGAAGGGGGGCGAGCCAGTCACGGAACCCAATCCTCCGCCGTTCGCAAACCGGACGCCCCGAAAGACGGTGCCAAGCGTCAGGATCTTCGGGATTGCGTAGGGTCGCCGCTCGAAGCCCGGTACTCCAGCGATCACTTCGGATACTTGCGCGCCCGCACCGCCGCCACGTAGGCGGCAAAACCCTTCTTCGTCTCCTCGCCCACCGCGGCGAACGCGTGGGCGAATCCTGGCATCGTCGCGGGATTCAGTCCCAGCAGATCGGTTGAAACCAGGATCTGGCCGTCGCAATCGGCGCCCGACCCGATGCCGATCGTCGGGATTTTCACGGTTTCCGTAATCGTCCGGGCGAGGTGGGGCTCGGTCATCTCGAGCAACAGCGCAAAGCATCCGGCTTTTTCGAGGGCCAGCGCGTCGGCCAGCAATCGCTCCGCCTCGGCGGGATCGACGCCAAACTTGCGGTAGCGGCCGAGCACGCGCACCTGCTGCGGCTCCAGGCCGATGTGGCCCCAGACCGGGACGCCTGCCCCCGTCAGGCGTGCGATCAGGGGCGCGAGCCGGACGCCTCCCTCGATCTTCACTGCCTCCGCGCCGGCCTGTTGCAGCAGGCGCTGGCAGCCCGCCAGCACGCGTTCGTAGTCGAAATGCGCCTCCCCGAACGGCACGTCGGCCGCAACGAGCGCCTCGGGCCGGGCCCGGGCCACCGCCGCCGTGTGATGCGCCATCATGTCGAGCGTCACCGGGATGGTGCTGTCAAATCCGAGCAGATTGTCGCCAACCGAGTCGCCCACGAGGATCACATCCACGCCGGCCTCGGCCGCGAGGCGCGCCGTGATGACGTCATAGGCGGTGGTGGCCACGATGAGGCGCTGGCCTTTGAGTTTCCGCAACGTGAGGGTGGTGGTTTTCAAAACGGGACCAAGCTTAGCGGGGGAGTCCGGAATTTCACGATCAGAATCGCAGCCGACCGCGTCCCGGCGGTTTCCGGGCTTTGCTTCTGCGGATGTGGCCTCCTCCTCCCCCGATCGCAGGAAAGCCCGGCCCAACTTAGCCATGCAAATTGGAACCCCCTGACCATGTGGAAATCAGGAAGGCCGGTCCATTCGATGACGATCCGCCCTGTCGCGATCCACGACCTCGTTCCCCGGGTTCCTGAGTTCCACATTGCATTCTGGCTCGCCGGGCTCGCGTGCCCGGCGAGGGCAGGCGATTCCCGCGGCTAACTCGTTTCTCAATCCGTTCTAGACCTGGCTTCCTTGCTTCAGCCAGGCCGGAACCCGTTCCCCGGCAATCATCTGCTCAAAACTCTCACGGGCGGTGACCAGTTCGAAATTGCTGCCGCGTACAAGAACCTCGGCGGGGAGCGGGCGGACGTTATACCGGCTGGCCATGGAGAAACCATACGCCCCGGCGCTCAAGAAAGCCACATATTCGCCTTCCCCGAGCTCCTGCAGCACCCGCTCCTTGGCAAAACAGTCGCTCGACTCACAAATGGGTCCGACCACATCCACCTTGAGCGCGCGCCGCGATGTGTCGCGCTGCAGGGGCAGGATCTCGTGGTAGGCGTCGTACATGGCGGGCCGGACCAGGTCATTCATGGCCGCGTCGATTCA
>CAVRNM010000049.1:0-13206 GCA_963722225.1 uncultured Verrucomicrobiae bacterium | reverse complement strand
CGGCTGGGCAAACGTGCCCGAGGGCAATCTGTTTAACGCCGCCGGATTGCCCGCCTCGCCCTTCCGCACCGACGTGGATTGAGAGACCGCCGGCGCGGGCGAACTGCCCCCGCGCCAGCTTCACGTGTCAGCTAACGATCAGCTCGCGACGGCGAATCGGATTCAACCTTCACCGGTTGCCGTCCAGGATGCAGCGGCAGGACTTTCCCCTGCCAGACGAACTGCCCGTTTAGCATCGCCGGCAACACGATCTCTCCCTCGATTCCCCTGGCCGTGCGGGTCAACGCGACCACTATGTCCCCGGCCGGGTGCGGCACGGTGCCCTGCACGTGCGTCAGGTATCCGAGGTGCGGCTCGATTCTGACCGTCTTGAATCCGGGCGAGGCCGGTTCGACGCCGCAAACGGTGGCCAGAAATTCATAGAGGGGCGACGCGCTCCACGCATGGCAGTCGCTGCGAGTGGGATCAGGACGCTCGGCAAAGGTCGTCAGTCCTTTTGCCAGCATCTCATGCCAGGGTTGCAGCATCGAGACATACTGGTCGCCCAATCCCACGGCCTTCATGGCCCGCAACAGATAAAACCGGAAATACTGCGTGCACTGGATCAGCCCCGGCTCCGTGTTGAGCCGCGTCACGAGCGCCCCGGCCTTCTCGCCCTGCACGCATCCCGACAACACCGCCAGCACATTGGCATGCTGGCTGAATGCCGTCCGAGCCGGGGTGTCGCCGAGCAGGTGCCTCGATTCGTCCCAGCAATTCCGGAGGGTCGCCGCGTTCAGGTTCCGGGCCAGCTCCCGGTAATGGCCGGCAATCGCTTTCTTACCGAAGGCATCAAACAGGTCGGCGGCATGGTCCAATGAGCCTGCCAGCTGCAAAGAGACGATGGAAGAGCCTCCTTCGGCCGCGCCATCAGGCTGCCCTCCCAGGAGCTTGTCGTTGTCCCACGGCCATTGATCCGGCCAGTCGACAAAACTCCAATAGGGCAGAGCGCCCAGCATCCCGGTCTGCGCGTCGAGGCGCTTCTCGAACCAGTCCAGCACTGTTTGGATGCCCATCAGCCGGGCCTCAACAAAGGCCGGATCGTCCCGGTGCATCCAGTAGTCGTGCACCATGTCGATCCAGAAGAGCGAGAAGGTGGTGATGATCTGGGGCTTTGAGGACGGGAATCGGCTCTGGGTCAGCCCCTCGGGGATCCGCGAGAGATCGTACAGCGCAATGGCGTTGCGCATCAGCCGGTCGTCGCCCGCCACGTACAGGGAGACGAGCGACTGGATGCGCGTGTCGCCCACGTACTGCATCTGTTCGTAATAGGGGCAGTCGAAATAGGTTTCGTAGCCGCAAAGACGCGCCGTGCGCCAGCCCACCGTCCAGATGTTGGAGAGCCGGGGATCGTCGCAGGCGAACGAGCCCCGCTCCTGGAACGGAAAACCGGTGAAGTTCCCGTAGAAATCGTCCACCGTCAGCGGCTCGGCCGCGGTCTCGATCGTCATTTCAATGTAGCGGTACGTCCTGAACCAGAGCGTGGTGAACCGGCGGTTGGCCCCGCCATCAGGGACAAAGACATCGCTTTCGCCGACGACCTCCCGGCCGGCAAAATCGTTCCGGTTGCCTTTGGCCCCGTTCGCGTCGAAGAGCGCCTCGCTGTAGATCAACCGGATCGTGCCGCCCTTGCCTCCGCTAACCTGAAGCCGGGGGTAGGCGTTGGTTTCGAAGGACTGGTCGAAAAGAATGACCGCCTTGGTGTTGGCCGGAACCGTGAGCGGTGCATGGCCGAGGAGAAAACCGGGATCAACCTGAATGCCCTGGGTTCTCCGTACCGCCGAGATCCGCTGCGGGACCTCCTCCATGAGCGGGATGCTCCGCGGGACCAGCCACCAGTCGATGTCGGTCCCCACGCCATAGGGAAGTCCCTTGACGATTACCTGGGGCGGCAGCCAGCGCGCATCGTCAAAATCCGCTTCCTGCCAGCCCCATGGATAAACGTTGCCGTCGATCCGTTCGCCCGGACCCACGACCATGAACGTGTTGACCGGCCGGGGAGCCACCCCCTCCGGCAAATAGGCTTCGTCCCGCACCACCTTCCAGGTGGCGTCCGTGTTCACCACTTGTTCGCGCGGCGAATCACCCTGCACAATCAACCCCGTCCGCAGACTGATCTGCGCCCACGGTTTCTGCAGACCGAAATTCCAGACCACCGCAGCCACGACGTTCTTCCCTGGCTTCAGGTAGGGCCCCAGGTCGACCGTTTCGAAGCGCCAGTGAAACAGGTCGCCGCGGGCCGGCCCGAAGCAGACGGACGTTCCGTTTACGAAGAGCCGGTAGCGATTGTCGGCCGAGAGATGGATGACAAACGAGGCGGGTTTCCCTTCCAGGTTGAAGGACTTGCGAAAATGGAAGACTCCGTAGTCGTTCGGCGAGGCCGTCGGGTGGGCGATCCACGACGCCGGCCAGCCTTTGCTCAAGAGGTCGGGATTGATCGGCGGATCTGCTGCATTTGCCCGGGAGAGATGCATGGCAGCGCAGAGTATCAGCAGGACGATGAGGGGTTTCATGGAGGCTGGGCGCAATACTAGTCGATCTCCACGGCACGAGGCAACCATTCCTCCCGGCTGGCGGCCGGCGCTGTCACCGCCAATGTCCTGAATCGTCGGCAGGGCGGCATCGCCGAATGCCGCCTTGTTCCCCACGCAGACAAGGCGGGGTACGGCGACCCCGCCCTACACTCTACACGTCCGACAGAAGCTACGCCGTCAGCGTGAGGTCCGCGCGTTTGACTTCCTTGACGGGCCAGCGGGTGACGGTGAGGCCCTTGGCCGACCGGTTGCTGATCGGCACGCGGCTGAGGTCAAAGTCGAATTCGCGCACCCGCGCGCGGCTGCGCCCGTCGAGCGAGATGTGCAGGGTCGGCGCGATGTCCTTCTCGCTCTTGCTGACCTCGAGGTAGACGACCCGCGAGCCGGGTGATTTCGCGAGGGGATAGAGTTTGTCGCGCGTCACGCCGCCGATCTGGAATTTCTTCGCAAAAGCCTTCCCGGTCTCCTTGTCCTGATAGACCATCGTGTAGAAGGCGGTGTCGCCTTCCTTCGGGACGACCGCGCAATGGAGGACGCTGGGGCCCATGAAGACCTTGTCCCCCACCCGCGCCACCCGCATCGAGCCGTCCGCCATGATGCAGAGAACGTCGTCGAGGATGGAGCATTCCTGCACGAACTCGTGCTGGCGCCAGTTGATGCCGATGAAGCCCTCCTCGCGGTTGACGTAGAGCCGCTGGTTGGCGGAGACGACTTCGGCCGCGCTGATCTGCTCGATCTCCTCATATTCGGTGCGGCGCTTGCGCCCCTTGCCGTAGTTCTCCTGCAGGGACTCGAACCACTTGATCGCATACGGCGTCAGGTTCTTCAAGTCGTGCTTCACCTGCTTGATCCCCTCCTCGATCTTCGCAATCGACTCGTTCGCCTGGAAACGATTGTAGGCGGAGATGCGCTTGATGCGGATCTCGGTCAGCCGGACGATGTCGTCGTCGGTCAACGCGCGCCGCAGCTGCTTGAGAAACGGCTGCAGGCCTTCCCGAATCTCGGCCAGCACGCTTTCCCAGGTCTTCGACTTCTCGATGCGCCGGTAGATGCGCTCCTCGATGAAGATGCGCTCCAGCGAGTCCCAGTGCCACTGCTGCTCCAGTTCGCCGAGCCTGATCTCGAGCTCCTGCTGGAGCAGCGCCCGGGTGCGGTCGACGCTGCGCTTGAGGATTTCCCGCACGCCAAGAAACACCGGCTTGTCGCGGTCGATCACGCACGCCGCCGGCGAGATTGCCACCTGGCAGTCGGTGAAGACGTAGAGCTGCTGGATGACCTGCTCGGGCTCGCTGCCCTGCGGAAGGTGGACCAGGATCTCCACCTTGTCCGCCGTGTTGTCGTCGACGTGCTTGACCTTGATCCGGCCCTTGGCGTTGGCAGCCAGGATCGAATCGATCAGGGATGTCGTAGTCGTGCCGAACGGGATCTCGGTGATCGCGAGCAGATACTTGCTCCGCGCCTCGATCCGGGCGCGGATCTTCACCTTTCCGCCGCGCTCGCCGTCGTGGTATTCCGCGAAGTCCGCGATGCCCCCGGTCGGAAAGTCGGGGACAATCCGGAACGTTTTTCCCTGCAGATGATTGATGGCCGCGCGGCAGAGGTCGTTGAAGTTGTGCGGGAGGATCTTCGTCGCGAGCCCGACTGCGATGCCCTCGGCCCCTTCCGCCAGCACGAGCGGGAACTTCACTGGCAGCGTGACCGGTTCCCTCGCGCGGCCGTCATAGCTGAGCTGCCAGACCGTGGTTTTCGGGTTGAACACCACCTCCCGCGCAAACGCGGTGAGGCGCGCCTCGATATAGCGCGCGGCGGCCGCGCCGTCGCCGGTGAGAACATTGCCGAAGTTGCCCTGCGGCTCGATCAACAGGCTGCGCTGCGCCATGCCGACCAGCGCCGCCTCGATCGAGGCATCGCCGTGCGGGTGGAAGCGCATGGTCGCGCCGACGACGTTGGCCACCTTGTGGAAACGCCCGTCGTCCATATCCCACAGGGTGTGCAGGATCCGGCGCTGGACCGGCTTCAGGCCATCGTCGATGTGCGGGACCGCGCGGTCGAGAATGACATAGCTGGCATAATCGAGAAACCACGTGCGATAACTCTGCGCTAGCGGCGCCTCCATCGGATTCTTGGTTTTTGATTTGGGATTGCTGATTGGCGTTCCGACGGGCCCGGATGCCGCTCCAGTCGGTGCTGGATCGGCCTCCGCCGTCTGGATCCTGACCTCCGCCCTCAGACCTTTCGTCTTGGGGGTCCGGCTACTCGGCGCACCGGACGAGGTGGCGCCTCCGCCTAGGTCCATTTCGATCTGCTTGGTGTCTTTTTTCCGTCTGGCCATGGGTAAAATGATCTAAGGTCGTTCCAGGTTGCGCAGGGCGGCATCGAGGCCGGGATCGCGGCCCGCCCGCAGGTCGCCCAGGCTGGCTTTGGGCGCCTCGACATCCGGAGTCACCCCGTTGCCCTCCAGCCGCCGGCCGCGGGCGGTCCGCAAGTCGCGGTCGCTGTACTCGAGCATGCCGCCGTCCGCCAGCCCGCGCAACCGGGCCGACAGCACGTCCCCGGCCGTCTTGTGGCCGACCACGATGCCGCGGTGTTGCTCCTGCATCGTGGCGGCGAAAATCTCCGCCGCGCTCGCCGACAGATGGTCGGCCAGCACCGCCAGCCGGCCCCGGTAGTGCGCGGAGCCCAGGGTCAGCGCCTGCAGGTTCCGGTGATGGCCGGACCGGTCGATCGACCCGGCATAGACAAATCCCCGTTCAAAGAACTCCCCGATCGTGAAATCCAGCGCCAGCAGCACCCCGCCGGCGTTTTGCCGCAGGTCCACCACCACGCCGGGCGCATCCCGGTGCTGCTTCAGCTGCCGGCTGAACCAGCGCATGGTCGCCCAGTCGAACTCGTCGAACCGCAGGTAGACCAGGCCCCCCGGCAGCATCCGCGCCTCGCGGCGCGCGACCGAGACGCGCCGGGCGGTAAGCGCCAGCGCCACCGGCTGATCATGACCGTCGAGAAACTCCCAGCGCACCACCTCACCGCCCCGCAACAACGGCAGTTGGATGCGTTCCCCCAGCGCTTTCCCGTCGCGCGCGAGCACGATCCAGCCCGGCCGCACGCCCGCGGCCTCGGCCGGGCTGCCCGGCAGCACTTCAAAGACCACCCAGCGCCCGTCGACGCGCAGCAATCGGAATCCGGTCATCTCCCGCGCCTGGGCGTTGTAGTCTTTCGTCTCGGCCGCGGTGAACGCTCTCGTGTGGTTGTCACCGAGCAGTTCCAGCATCTCGTTGATCGCGCCATAAAGAGCCGCCTCATCGGGCGCCGCAACAGCCCTGGGCCCATAGGTCACGGCGGTGGCCCGCCAGTCCACCCCGTGAAAGCCCGGATCGTAGTATTTCCGGTCCACCGTGGACCAGACCGAGTCAAAAAGCCGGAGGTTGTGTTCAGCATGAGCCGCCTGTTCCGCCGTCAGCCCCGCCGGGCTGGCCCGCGGCGCGGGCGAAACCGGCGTCACGCATCCTGCCAGCAACAGGAGCGCGGCGAGAGCTGCCAGGCTGGCCCGGCCCAGATTCGGTAGGGCCGCCGCTCGTCGGCGGGCCGTCTTTCTGAAAGGCTGCGTCCCGGCGGCAAGCCCCTCGACCTGCTCGGGGCCTTGAGCCTGTCGAAACGGCGCCGGTCCTACAGTCCCAAGAATCGCCGACTCGGTTCGCAAAGCGCTGTTTTGCAGCATGGCTCCCTCAGGCCTCCACCAGATCCTTCTCGACCTTGAGATGGTCGATGATGAATTCCTGGCGCTCGGGGGTGTTCTTGCCCATGAAGAACGAGAGCAGTTCGTCGCTGCTGTGCAGGTGGGCGAGCGTCACGGGATCAAGGCGGATGCCGGCACCGATGAAATCCTTGAACTCCTCGGGCGAGACTTCGCCCAATCCCTTGAAGCGCGTGATCTCGGCGGCAGCCCCGAACCTGGTCACCGCCGCTTGCTTCTCCCCGTCCGAATAGCAGTAGGCGGTCTCCTTCTTGTTGCGCACGCGGAACAGCGGCGTCTCGAGAATGAACAGGTGGCCGCTCGCAATGAGGTCCGGAAAATACTGCAGGAAGAACGAAATCAGCAGCAGCCGGATGTGCATGCCGTCCACATCGGCGTCCGTGGCGATCACAATGCGGGCGTAGCGCAGGCCGTCGAGCCCCTCCTCAATGTTGAGCGCCGACTGGAGCAGGTGGAACTCCTCGTTCTCGTAGATCACCTTCTTGGACAGGCCGTAGGTGTTGAGCGGCTTGCCCTTGAGGGCGAAGACCGCCTGGGTCTGCACGTCGCGGCAGGCGGTGAGCGAACCGGAGGCGGAGTCACCCTCGACGATGAACAGGGTGCTCTCCTCGGCCCGATCCGCCCGATCGCCGAGGTGGAGGCGGCAATCGCGCAGCTTGCGGTTGTGCAACGACGCCTTCTTGGCGCGCTCGCGGGCGAGGCTGCGGATCCCGGCGAGTTCCTTGCGCTCCCGTTCGTTGTCTTCGAGCTTGTCTTTGAGGGCGTCGGCGGCCTCGCGATTGCGCTGCAGCCAGGCGTCGAGGGCCTGCTGGACAAAGGTGCCGATGAACTGGCGGACCGGCGGGCCGCCGGGCGCCATGTCGGCGGACCCGAGCTTGGTCTTGGTCTGCGACTCGAACACGGGCTCCACGACGCGGACCGAGATCGCGGCGACAATCGACTGGCGCACATCGGCGGCATCGAAGTCTTTCTTGTAGAAGTTCCGCAACACCTCGACCACGGCCTCGCGGAACGCCTGCTGGTGGGTGCCGCCCATCGTGGTGTGCTGGCCGTTGACGAAGGAGTAGTATTCCTCGCCGTAGTGCGAGCCGTGGGTGAACGCGATTTCGATGTCCTCTCCCTCGAGGTGGATGATGGGATAGAGGATGTCGCTGCTGAGGTTCTTCTCGAGCAGGTCCCTGAGCCCCTGCTCGGACTTGAACGGCTTGCCGTTGAAGGTCAGGGTCAGGCCGCGGTTGAGAAACGCGTATTTCCAGAGCAGATCCTCGACGAACTCCGGGTGGAACTTGAAATCCTGCCCGAACAGCTCTTCGTCCGGCGTAAACTCGACGAGGGTCCCGTTGCGCTCGTCCGTCTTCGTGATCTTGCCGTCCTTTTTCAGCCGGCCGCGCTCGAACTCGACGACCTTGGTCTGCCCGTCGCGAACGGCCTGGGCGCGGTAGGCGGCCGAGAGCGCATTGACCGCTTTCTGGCCGATGCCGTTCAGGCCGACGGCCTTCTTGAAGGACTCGGAATCATACTTGGCGCCGGTATTGATGACCGACACGCACTCGCGGACCTTGCCCAGGGGGATCCCCCGGCCGTAGTCGCGCACCCGGACCGTGCGCTCATTGAGTTCGACCTCGATCCTTTTGCCGCAGCCCATGGTGAACTCGTCGACCGAGTTGTCGATCGTCTCCTTCAGGAGCACGTAAATGCCGTCCTCGCCGTGGCTGCCATTCCCCAGGCGCCCGATGTACATGCCGGGGCGCAACCGGATGTGCTCGGTCGAGGAGAGGGTCTTGATACTGGCTTCGGTGTAGCTGTTGTTAGCCATGTTTTCGGTGCTCGAAAAATAGAGAGGGTGGTCGGCAGGCAGTGACAAGCGCAATCCGGACGGCCTCGCCGGAAAGAATTCCGGGCGGACGCCGTGCCACCACCGGGGCCCGCTGGCCGGAGCCCATCAACCTCGATCAGCATCCGGCCGGCCCGGGCGCAAAACCACTCCGCCGCTTGTCGGGCCGGGAAATCCGGATTCATTGAACCAATGCGCCCCGCCGTTCCCTTTCAACTGCTCATGATCGTCCTGCTCGCGGTCACGACCGGGATGTCGGCCGAAACCAGTGCCAATGACACCATGAAATCCTCCCAGCCTACCACCGGTGCCGCCTGCGTTGTCTCGGGCGAGAAATCCGCCTGCGGCCTCCCATCCCAGGTCGTGATCGACATGAGCCGGGCCCGGGTGCAACACACGGAGGCCGAATGGCAGGCATTGCTCACTCCCGAACAATACCGCGTCGCCCGGAAACAGGGCACTGAAACGCCGTTCCGCAACGCCTATTGGGACAACCACGAGGATGGGATCTTTTTTTCGGTCTGCAGCGACACCCCGCTGTTTGACAGCCGCGACAAGTTCGACAGCGGCACCGGCTGGCCCAGTTTCACCAAGCCGATCGAGCCGAAATTCGTCGTCGCGCAGACCGATACGAGCTTTGGGATGACCCGCACCGAGGTGAGCTGTTCGGTTGACGGCGCGCACCTCGGCCATGTTTTCGACGACGGTCCCGCTCCCGCCGGATTGCGCTATTGCATCAACTCCGCGTCGCTGCGTTTCATGCCCCGGAAAGAATACGAGGCATGGCTCGCGCGCCAGGGCGCGCGAGCCAATTGAAGAGCAAAGAAGACAGAACGAAGAAGCCGCAGCAAGGCCGAGAGGCGACATGCCTCTTTCCTCTTCATTCTTCCCTCTTCAATCGCTTAAATGGGAAGCCGGTTGACTGCCGGCGGCGACTCGCCCAAGGCTGTCCGACATGGCCGACGTCACCCTCACCTATTACCTCGAAGTGCTTTCGTCCTGGTGCCACTGGGCCGAGCCCGCCTGGGCCGATCTCAAGGCCCGCTATGCCGGCCGCGTGCAGTTCACCTGGAAGATTGCACTGATGAACCCGGGCGACTTCCCGGTGTCGCGCGCCCAGTGCGACTGGTTCTACCGCCGCAGCGGGATGATCATGCGTTCACCGTACATGCTGAATTCGGGTTGGCTCGAACCGGAGCGGCAGGGGATTTATCATGCCCCCAATCTGGTCGCCGAGGCGGGCCGCGACTTTGGCTTCTCCGATGACCGCCTGCGGCACGCCCTGACCCACGCCGGCACGCGGGAGGGGCGCAAGATCGGGGACATGGCTGAGGCCGTGGCCGTGGCGGTTGCCACCACCGGACTGGACCCGGCCGAACTCCGCGCCCGGGCGAAATCCCCGGAAGTCCGGGCGCGGGTCGACGCCTCGACGGCAGAATTCCACTCCCATCAGATCACCCAACGGCCGGCGTTCGTGCTCACCGACGTGATTGGCGACAAGGCGGTGTTCTCCGGTTTGGTGCGCGCCGAACCCGTGGTCGCGGCGATCGAGGCGATGCTCGCCGATTCGGCGGCGTACGCCGCCCATGCCGCCCATTTCGGAAAGCCCCCGGCGGAATAGCCCGAATGAGAAAACTGTTTCTGCGGCTAGGAGTTGCCGTCCTGCTGGCCGTCGCGGCGCTCATCGCGGCGGGCTACTTTCTCGGCTCGCTGGTGCGGACCGGGGTGAACCGCTATGGGCCGCCGCTGACCAAGACCAAGGTCGAACTCGCCGGCGCTGAAATCTCGCCGCTCACGGGCAGCGGAACCATCAGGGGCCTGGTCATTGGCAATCCGCCCGGCTGGCACTCGGACCGGGCCGTCTACCTCGGCCACGCGCATCTGTCCATCAACCCCTTCTCCCTGTTCGGAGATCACGTCATCATCACCGACATCCTCATCGATCAACCCGAGTTCATCTACGAAACCCGGATCATCGGCAGCAATCTCAAGGACCTGCTCAAGAACATTGAAGCTTCCACGGGGGATGGCAGCCAGGGCGTCGAAACGGCCAAGGCCAAGTCCGGCCAGCCGATCAGATTCGAGGTCAAACGATTCCGCCTGCAAAATGGCCGCGTGACCATCGGGGTCGGGGCGGCGGCAGTCACAGTGCCGATGCCAGCGATCACCATCAGTGATCTGGGCACCAAGGACGGCGGCATCACCGCCAATCAGCTTACCGCGGCGATCATGGAGAAGGTGCTGCGGCAGGTGCTGCTCACCACGGCCGACGCCATCGGCAACACGAGCAAATCGGCCGGCTCGGCGGCGACGGACGCCACCATCAACGCCGCGAAACGGGCGGCGGAAGACCTGAAGAAACTCTTGGGCGGGAAGAACTGATGGTCGGGGACGGAAGCAAACCCCATCGTTTCACTTTTCAAGACCATGGAACTCAAGTGGCGGCTGGCACATGTGCGCGGCTATCTTGGCCTGGGAATGATCGAAGACGCGTCGACCGAACTGGACCAGGTGCCTCCGGAAATGGCCCAGGAAACGGAGGTGTTGTCCCTGCGCGCCCTCGTCCTGCAGGAGCAAGCGAAATGGCCGCCTCTCGTGGCGATCGCCAGCCAGCTCGTGTCGCGCCAGCCGTCGGAACCGGGCTGGTGGGTGACCTGGGCCTATGCGACGCGGCGGAGCCAGTCACTCGCGGCGGCCGAAGCCATTCTCATCGAGGGTGAGCGCAAACATCCCGACGAAGCGACCATTCAGTTCAATCTTGGCTGTTATGCGTGCCAGCGGGGCGATCTCATCGAGGCGCGCCGCCGCGTCGACCGGGCCATCGCCCTGGACAAGTCATTTCGCGAAGCGGCGGCGACCGACCCTGATCTGGCGCTGTTGCGTGAGAGATCGAGCGACGGGCAGAGGCCCGGAGATTGATCGATCAACGGGCATTGACCTTCGCAAGCAGGTCGAGCCAGCGGATCCAGGCCTCCTCGCCAGCGCGCTTATTGGGGGCGGAGGCGTCGTCATCCTCGCCCGTGCGCATGAAGCCGTGGCCGGCGCCTTCGTAAATGACCGGCTCGAACGTCCGGCTCGCCGCCTTCATGAGTCCAGCCGTCTTTGGAACCGTAGCGCTCACCCGCGCATCGTTGCCGCCATAGAAACCGAAGACGGGACAACGGATCCGGGCGATATCCGCGGCCAAATCAGGGCCTGAACCGTAAAACACGAACGCCCCCTTCAGTTTCTGGTTGTTGGTCGCATAGCGGAAGCTTTGGGAGCCGCCCCAGCAGAATCCGCCGACCGAAACCTGCCCACTGCAGGCGTCCAGCGCGGTCACGTAAGCCGCGACCGCATTCAAATCGGCGGTCACCTGGTCCGCCGGCAGCGACATCACAGCTTTGGTGACGGCGTCGCGCCCACCAAATTCGCTGGTGCCGCCGCCGCCCGGTGCCAGGCCGGACAACAGGTCGGGCGCGATGGCGATGTAACCGTGCTCGGCAAGTTGGTCGGTCACGCTGCGCGCCCAGTCGCTCAAGCCGAAGATCTCGTGGATCACGACCACCGCCGGGGCGCGATCCCTCACCTCGGGATAGGCGATAAAGCAGGCGATTTCGCGGTCGCCGGACTTCACTTTCACCCATTCATGATGGCGCGGGGAATTCTCCAGCCGCGCCTTCACGGCCGTCTGGGCGGCCGCGGTGACAAGGGAGAAAACAAGGGCCAGGGCAATGACAGTTCTCATGGCGGGGATTGGTGTCCTGTAAAGGAATCCAATCCCGGCCCAGCTTCAAACCGGCATGACTTTTAGCCGTGCAGACAGCGGCTCGTCTGACCCGCGGAGGCGTCCTTCCCGTCCGCTGGCGGCGGGCACGATGCGGTGTGTGCCTCAGCCGACCTTCGGCAAATGGTGCAAGGCCTCGGCGATCTTTTCCTCCGGGTGCTCGTAATCCTCGAGGTCGCCCGCGAGATGGGCATCGTAAGCCGACATGTCGAAATGGCCGTGTCCGCTATAATTGAACACGATGCATTTCCCGTCGTCTTTTCGCGCCTTGTCGATCGCGGCCCGGATGGCATGGGAAGTCTCGGGCGCGGGAATGAACCCCTCGGTGCGCGCAAACTGCAAGGCCCCTTCGAACACCGCGTTCTGGGTGTAGGCCTTCGACTCAATGACTCCGAGGTTGGCCAGATGCGCCACGATCGGCGCAGTCCCGTGGTAACGCAGGCCGCCGGCGTGGATCCCCTCCGGGACAAACGTGTGCCCGAGGGTGTACATCTTGACGAGCGGCGCGAGCTTGGCGGTGTCGCCGTAGTCGTAGGCGTAAACGCCCTTGGTGAGCGACGGACAGGCGGAGGGCTCGACCGCCACGATGCGGAGCTTCGGATTCGCGAGCTTCTCGGGCAGGAACGGCAGGCTGAAGCCGCCGAAATTGCTGCCGCCGCCGACACAGGCGATCAGCACGTCGGGGGTCTCGCCGATCAGCTCAAGCTGGCGCTTCGTCTCAAGGCCGATGACGCTTTGATGAAGGATCACGTGGTTGAGCACGCTGCCGAGACGCAGGATCCCCCCGATCGCGCGCTCTTCGAGCGCAACGCGGCTGCCTACGAAGCCAAGCTCGTCGCGCTCGAAGGCGAGATCGCCAAACGCATCGCGACGATTCCGCCGTCTTCGCGAGCGATGATCGTCTTCCATAACGCTTGGCAATATTACAACGACCGCTTCGGGATCCGCACGGTCGGCGTGATCGAGCTGTCACCGGGCCAAGAGCCCAACCCGAGCTACATCTCGAGTCTCGTCACGCTGGCGCGCAGCAACCACGTCAAAGCGGTTTTCGCCGAGCCCGAATACAGTCCCAAGCTCGTGCAAACGCTCGCCGAGAGCGCCGGCATCACGACGGTCGAAAACCTCTACGACGACTCGTTCGGCAGCGACCCGCGCGTCCACGATTACGAGTCGATGCTGCGCTACGACACCGGCGTCATCGTGGACGCGCTCGGCGGAAAGGCCGCGAGGTGAGCGAGGCCGTCCGCATCCGGGATTTGACGGTACGTTGCGCAATCTTGAC
>CAVRNM010000048.1:0-16383 GCA_963722225.1 uncultured Verrucomicrobiae bacterium | reverse complement strand
GCGGAGAGGGTGGGATTCGAACCCACGGTGCCTTGCGGCACGCCTGATTTCGAGTCAGGTACGATAGACCACTCTGTCACCTCTCCGAAAACCGGGCCGAGACTGCGAAAACGCTCCGGCGAATGAAAGCAGAAAAACGGTCGCGCCCCCCGCGAAGCTTCTTCCCCGATCGCCGGTCGCGCCCGGGGGCGGCGCATCTCCCCGGTCCGATGCCCCCCGCGCATCCTCGAACGGCGGCCCCGATCTTCAGGCGGCATATTTCCGTAAAACTATTTTTTCGTTTCTTTGCTCTCCTCCTGCAGCCGGGGGAATGATCAGTCCACCCCGCGCCGAGCGCCAGCGCACGCCCGGCTGATCCGGTTGACGGTCCTGAAGCTCCTGACCGCTGACTTGTCCAATCCGACGATTCGTCCGCGCTCCTCCGGGCGCCCAGCCCTTGGCCTCTTCCAATGGTTCTGGAGATTTTCGGTATCCATTCCCTGGATGATTGACCTTGGTATAAGCAACGGACTGGTTGGCGCAGGCGCAGAATTATGGGTACTTCTGGCCCTTGAATTTTATGAGTAGTTTGCCTTATAGTGTTTATACCTCCATTTGCTACCCCTAATGGCGCGCAATTCTTGCATACCTTTGTACAATTTTTGCGGAGCCGTTTTCCCGGTCGTGCCGTATCTTGTCGACGCTTCGAAAGTGTTTCTTCTCCTTGAACCCCCGCCCATATTCTGGAATCAACCAACCACAAAGCACGTGAAACGAAATAACCCAATGAAAAGATTAACCCTGTTCCTGGCCTTGGGAGCCTCGGTGGCCTTGATGCCCTTAGTCAGCAAGGCGAATATTATCGGCAGCAACCATGACTTTAGCGCTACTTCGCCCGATGGAGCTGCCGTCGCCAGCGCTGGCTACGCGGTTTACTCGGCGGGAGGTGGGGGCACTTACAGCAACCCCTGCCAGATCTGCCATATTCCGCACAACGCCCCGGATGCCAGCAGCACCACGGGCTCGGGCGGGCCAATTTGGAATCACCATCCTTCAGTGAACTCCAGCTATGTGACCTATGACAAGGGCAACAGCACGACCTTTAATGGTTTGGGTCTCACGGCCACGCTCGGCTCGTCTTTTGCCTGCTTGAGCTGCCATGACGGTTCCATGGCGGTCAATCAGTCCTACAGCGCGGCCTATCCTTCGGCGAACGGCGTCACCGGCACCTCCAGCGCACCCGTCGCGGCCTATTACGTGCCGACGTGGGCTGTCGTGACGGCTGCGGCGACCACGGGCAGCTGGGCTAGCCCCACGGGAGCGGGACCCTATCTCGGCCGCAATGACCTGACCCATATGCATCCGATTGGCATCAGCTATCCAGCGGCGTTGGCAGTCGACAAAACGCTCCAGCCGCTGCCGGCGACTGGCACGGTCTTCGCCCAGATGCTGAAAGGCCCGAACCAGACGGTGGAATGCGCCTCCTGCCATGACATCCATAAAGTCATCGGCCAATCCAACAATGCGACCCACGACTTGATCATCGACGTGAACAATGCCGCCTTGTGCCAAAACTGCCACCAGCAGTAATTGAAAAGAGATCACGATCGTTTCGTTTCACGGAGTAAACAGCGAGCGAGACCCTGGCAAAACCGGGGTCTCGCTTTTTAGTCTCAGAGGCGGCCTGCTTCCGGCAGGCGCCATTGATGGTGGATCGAACCAATGACGGTGGCTTGCAGGAAGATGCGGCCAGGATGGCAATTTATGATTAGTTCAGCGTTGGCTTTTTTGGCCGCTTGCATTTGAAACCGCAGTCGCCGGCAGAAGACGCGGCGGCTGGGAAAATCAAACAGGGAAACTAATCAATGATATGAATCTTATTCCGGGCCGTAGAATATCGAGATTAGCTGGATGGGGGCTGGCCCTTGTTCTGGCCGCCGGGGAGATCACGTCGGCCAAGCCGGCCAAGGATGACTATGAGTTCTTTCCGCCGCCGCCGGATGAACCGCACCTGCAGTTTCTGACGGGTTTCAGCTCGGAGCGGGAAATGGGCCGGAACGCCTCCCGCAGCTTCCTGTCGTGGGTGACGGGCCAGAAGCCGCCGGAAAAACAAATCAGCAAGCCCTACGGGGCCGCGCTCCGCGACCACAAGCTTTATATCTGTGACACGGACTACGGCGCGGTGCTGGTGGCGGATTTGAAAGACCGCTCCATGGCGGTATTCACGGCCCATGGGCAGGGCGTGCTCAAGTTGCCGCTGAACATCGCCATTGATGCCGCGGGCAATTTCTATGTGGCCGATTCCGGGCGGGATCAGGTGGTGATATTCGACAAGGAGGAGAATTATGTCGCGGCGATTGGCAAGCTGGGGGAAATGAAGCCCCGGGATGTCGCGGTCAGCCAGGATCGGATTTATATCGCGGACATCAAGAGTCACAATGTGCATGTCTACGACAAGGCCACCCTGAATCCGCTGTTCACCATCCCACGCGAGCCGGATGCCCCCAACTTGACGCGGCGGTTGTTTTCGCCGACCAATCTGGCGCTGGACGCGAAAGGAAGTTTGTATGTTTCGGATACGGGGGCAGCTAGGGTTCAAGTTTTTGACGCCGCCAACGGCACCTATCTGCGCTCGGTGGGTGGGAGGGGCGATAGCCTGGGCCAGTTTGCGCTGGTGAAGGGGATTGCGGTGGACCGTGAATCCCGGCTTTACGCTGTGGATGCCATGTCCCAGGTCGTGCAGATCTTCAATGAGCAGGGAAAATTGCTGACGTGGTTTGGCGAGCCGAGCGGCTCCCAGGGGACACGGAGTCTGCCGGCCAAGGTGATGGTGGATTATGACAATACCGCCTATTTCCAATCCTGCGTCGCCCCCGGCTTCAAGGTGGAGTATCTCGTCTTTGTCATCAATCAGATCGGTTCGCACCTGGTGAGTGTTTATGGCTTCGGGCATCAGCAATAAGCGTCCCCTGCCATGGCGGCCACCGGAAGAATAGATTAATGACATGAAGCATGGCGGCTCCATTGCGTTGGTGGTGGCGGTTGTTTTCGGCGGAACCCTCCTGATAACCGGATGCGGCACCACGGCGACAAGACACAAGTGGCTGACTCTCTTCTTTGACGGAGTGCCCCGGAAACCTCCGCCCATCCCGCAGGCGGGCAGCTGGGCCCCGCCGCCGGCCCGGCGAAAGTGGCGGTCGCCGCCAAGCCCGCGCCCCCAAAACCGCCGCCCAATGTGGTCCACCCGCCGTTCGCGCAGAACCAGTGCGGGAAATGCCATGAGCGCTCCACGATTTCCGCGGGCACCAAGCTGCCGCTCCGGCAACTGTGTTTCACCTGTCACAAGGATTTTCTGACCGGGATGAAGGTGAAACATCAGCCGGTGGACGAGGCCGACTGCACCGCCTGCCACGCTCCGCATCAGTCACCCAACAAGAATCTGCTGCTGGAAAAGGGCAAGGCGCTGTGCCTCACCTGCCACGACGATCCGCTCGCCGCCGGCAAGGTCAAACACCAGGCCGTGGAAGCGGGCGACTGTCTCGATTGCCATGCGCCGCACGCGACCAACTTCAAGGGATTGTTGAAAGAATCCGTCAAGGACACCTGCGCGGAGTGCCATGATGACATCCCGGGAAAAAACAAGAAGTCCGTCCATCAGCCGGTGGATGAGGGTGACTGTCTGGCCTGCCACAAGCCGCACGCGACGGACAAAAAAGCCCTCCTCAAAAAATCCGCGCCGGCCTTGTGCTGGGATTGCCACGACAACTTCCTGGAGAAGGCGAAGTTCAAGCACGACATGGTTGAGGACTGCACCGCCTGCCACAAGCCGCACGCCTCCGCCCAGAAAACCCTGCTGGTCAAGGAGGTCCTGAAACTCTGTGGCGATTGTCATGACGACAAGGATTTGAAGGCCGTCAAGGGCCATGCCGGCACAGCGGGCCAGGCCTGCACGGTCTGCCATGACCCGCATGTCGGGAAGAATGTCAACCGGCTCAAACCCGCGGCCCTGCCGAAATAACCGCTCATGCGCCCTCACGACAGACTATGCCAACGCCGATGGCAGCGGGCCCTGGTCCTGCTGGTGCTGGCGGCGGGTGCAGGGCGGGTTCCGGCGCAGGATCAGCCGTGGGGAGTCTACCAAGAAGATCCCTTGTGGTTGGCGTATGTTCCGCAGTTGGAATACCTCAAGACGGATGTGGAGATGCAGCAAAGTTCCTACCGGCTGGTCGGAGGCGCGACCAAGGATTGGGACCAGCTGACCGTGATGCCGGCCGTGGGGATCAGGTGGAACAACTACCTGTATAATCCTTATCTGCTGAATTATTCGCTGTTGTTCGAACCCGGTTATTATTGGCAGCAGACCGGAGCGTCCGGCAGCCAGTCGCGGATTGAAGAGCTGATGCTAAACGGGAGTGCTACGGTGAACATGCTGGCCGCCAAGCCCTTTGCCACCTCGGTCTCCTTTGGCCGTTCGCATGAGGAGGTGCAGTCGGATTTTTTCACTTCCCAAACCGTGGACTCGCAAACTTGGAGCGTGCTGTCCGGCTATCGCGCCGGGGCGGTGCCCGTGACTCTGACGCTGGACCAGTCGCAGGAAGACCGTAGCGGCGACAATCAGGATTTTATCACCGACCAGTTGAAAATCGGGCTGCATGCCGTCAACGACCGCAAAAACGCGGGCATGACGGTGTTGGACTACCAGTTCAACCAGTATCAAAATCAATCCAGCGCGGGGAGCAGCAGTTATTCCAGCGAGAGCAGTTCGCACTACGCCCTGTTGACGGATATGGAGCATTTCCGTGAAAGCAGCTTGTCCTCCACGCTAAATTTCAACGAGCGGGAATCGGAAGGCACGTCCTCCTCAGACTTGAACGCGGCCTGCAATTACAATCTGGAACTGACGCCGCATTTTCGCAGTTTCTGCACCTATTCAGTGAGCGATAGTTTTGGCGGCGGTTACGACTCCGTGCAGAACAACATCGTGGCCGGAATCAATCATCAGCTCTATGACAGCCTGACCTCCTATCTGGATCTCCATGGCTTGTTTTCCGACAGCAATTCCGCTGGCGCCATTCTGAACTCTTCCAGCTATGGCACGGCTGCTTCGGTAAGCTACAACAAGCGGCTGGGCGACTGGGCGCATTTCATCCGTCAACAATTCGGCCTCGTATGACTTGACTGACCAGAAGAGCAGCGGGGGCGAACTCATCATCCCGGATGAATCCTACACCATCCCTGCCGTGGGTCCGATGATCATCCGGCTGAAAACCCCGCTGGACCGGTCCATCACGAGCATCATCAAGAACAACGCCCCGTTGGACCCCGATGAATGGACGGCCCTCACCACCAGCGACCCCTGGCAGATTCAGTTCATCGGCGGCGGCGCTCATTCCGTCACGAATGGCGACACCATTCTCATCACCTACGTCGTCCAGCCCAACCCGGCCGGCCATTATGCTACGACCAATTATACGGGCGAAATCGCCGTGCGCTTCTGGCATGACCGGGCCGGCCTCCGGGCCGGCTACATGACGACGGAAAACAACACGGATTCACCGGGGTTTGTCCTGCAGAATATCGAACAGTATCATTTTGGGGCCGATGTCGGCTGGGAGGGCTTTCATGCCGACGCCAGCTACACCCACCAGCGTTCCACGCTTTACTCCTATCAGACTTATGCCTTGAGCGAGAACTACTCGCTGCCGCTCTCGGGGCGCACCACGGTGGGCGTCAATTTGTACCAGCAATGGAATGATTTTCTGGCCGGCAGCGGTTCGTCCACGAATCAGCCCCAGAACCTCGCTTATTACAGCTACATGTTACATTATGACTGGCATCCGACGGGCCCGTTCAGCCTTAGTGCCGAGGCCGGCCTGCAGCAACAACGCGGCAGCCTGGAGGATGAGAATCTGTTTGCGGCGCGGATTTACCTGAACTGGACGATCAGCAAACTGGAGGTCCATCTTGGCTACGAAAATGAGAACCTCCAGTATGTCGGCGACGTTTACACCCGCCACTTTATTTTCTTGAGAATGCGGAGGAATTTTTGAAATGAGCGCCTCGGCACCGTTGCGACGATTCCTGCCCGCCCTGACGGCCGTGGTGCTGGCTTCCTGCGCCACCTCGCCGCCACCGGTCGCCCAAACCCCGGCCCATCCCCGCGTCTGGCCGCCGGCCCCCGACGAACCGCGCATCGCCTTTGCGGGCTATCTGCACGGCCCGCGCGACATCGGCCAGAAGCCGTCGGCCCTCCGCAGCATCGCCGACTGGCTGACCGGCGACACCGGTGAAAGCCTGAATCTCCGCAAGCCGTTTGCCGTGGCCCTCGACGAAACCACCAACCTCTGCATCGCCGACACCGAGGCGAATCTGGTTTGCTACGCCGATTTTGCCCACCGAACGTGGCGGCGTTACGAAGGCGTAGGTGGAACCAAATTCGCCAGCCCCGTGGCCGTCGCACGGCGCCACGGCGTTTTTTACGTCGCCGATTCCCAGCTCGCGAAAGTGATTGCGTTCGACGACAGCAGCCGCGTCGTTTTTGAAATCAGCGCGCCGCTGCGGCGTCCGGTCGGCCTGGTCATCGCGGGCGACCGGCTGTACGTGGTGGATGCGCAGGCCCACGCCGTTTTTGTCTTCGGGCTGGACGGGAAACTCCAATTTCAGTTTGGCCGGCGCGGCACCGGGCCGGGCGAATTCAATTTTCCCACCTGCGCCGCCGCCGACCAGCGCGGACATCTGCTGATCACCGACACCATGAACTGCCGCGTGGAGGTTTTCGATTTACAGGGTAATTTTCTCTCGCAGTTCGGCAGCAACGGCGACACTTCCGGCCACTTCGCGCGGCCCAAGGGCGTGGCCGTGGATGCGGCGGGAAACATCCATGTCGTGGACGCGGTGTTTGACAATTTCCAGATTTTTAATGCGGCGGGCCAATTGCTGTTGAACGTCGGCGAAAGCGGAGACGGACCCGGTGAATTCGGGCTGCCCGCCGGCATCGCCATCAGCGCAGACGGCCGGATCTTCGTCGCCGACGCCTTTAATCATCGCGTGCAAATCTTTAACTCCCTTGGCCAGCCGTGAAAAACTCCTTTCAACCTTGGCAGAGATGGATCCGTCCCAGCCGGGTCAGTGCGCAATTGTTTTTGCTTGGGGTGGCCGGCTGGCTCGTCCCGTCCGTGCGCGGTGACTCGGTGCTCAATTCGGTGCATAATCTTTCCGTGACGGGAACCGGCTCCATCAAGTCCACCAGTGTGAATAATCCGTGTATTTTCTGCCACACGGCTCACCGGGCCATGGGGGAAACCCCGCTGTGGAACCACACCCTGTCTTCTGTCAACAACTATGTGGTTTACAGCAGCGACCGGCTGCAGGCGCTCGGCATCACTGTGCCGCAGCCGAACGGTTCGTCGCGGCTTTGCCTGAGTTGTCATGACGGCACTGTCGCGCTGGGCAGCATCAGCACCAGCGTGACGCCGGTGACCATGTATCAGAGCGGCTCGGCGATCACAACCATGCCGGCCGGCACGGACAATCTGGGCACCGATTTGTCAGCGGATCATCCGGTCTCCGTGAATTACGACGCGGCGGCGCAAGCCGACACGACCCTCCAGCCGCGTTCGACGATCAATTCCGCCGTCCCGCTTGAATTGCTGAACGGGGTGTATTTCGTGCAATGCACCTCCTGCCACAATCCGCATGACGATCGGTATGGGAATTTCCTGGTGATGGACAACACCAGCTCCGCCTTGTGCGCAGCCTGCCACCAGCCGGGCCAGTGGAATACCTCCGCCCACGCAATTTCCCCGACGCCCACGCCGCAGGCGTTGCTCCAGAAGATCTCGGCGCGCGCCGCCAAGCCCATGGTCATCAGCGCTTCCCTGCCGATGTCCGCCGTCGGCTGCGCGAACTGCCACGAGAATCACAAAGCCTCCGGCAAACAGCGTTTGCTCGAGTCGCAGATTCCCGAGCAGAACTGCCTGGTTTGCCACAATGGGGTGACCGTGAAGAAGAACCTGGCGGCGGATTTCCAAAAGAACAGCGCGCATCCGATCACGGTGAACAGCCAGGCCCATTCGCCGACGGAAGACCCGGTCAATCCGAGGATCCGCCATGTGGTTTGCGCCGACTGTCACGATCCCCATGCCGCCAGGGCCATGACCGCCGTCGCCCCCAACGCCTCCGGCGCCCTCGCGAACCTGACTGGTGTGTCAGCCACCGGCGGCATCATCAAGCCGCTGCAACGGGAATACGAACTCTGCTTCCGGTGTCACGCCGACAGCATCGCCCGCGGACCGGCCAGGGTGCCCCGGCAATTTCCGCAGACCAATACGCGCCTGCAATTCTCCGTGGCCAACCAGAGTTTTCACCCGGTTGAGCGGGTCGGCAAGAATACGAACAGCGTGCCCAGCCTGATCCCGCCCTGGACGGTCAACAGCGTCATGTATTGCACCGATTGCCACAACAGCGACTCCAGCCCGAATGCCGGCGGCAATGGTGCCAATGGGCCGCACGGTTCCATTTTTTCTCCGATCTTGGAGCGGAGCCTCGCCCTCGCGGATTACCAGCCGGAAAGCCCGGCGACTTACGCCTTGTGCTACAAATGCCATGACCGGAACCGGGTCTTGAGCAATTTGAGTTTCCGGTTCCATAATTCCCACGTCGTCCAGGACAAGGCGGCCTGCACTACCTGCCACGATTCCCACGGCGTGGCCAATGCGCCCCATCTCGTCAATTTCAACTCGTTGTATGTGAAGAACAGTTCCCTTGGCATCATCAGCTACATTTCCACGGGCACGTTCCGGGGCAACTGCACCCTGACTTGCCACGGCAAGGATCACAAGAACACCGCCTACTGATCCGGATTTATGGAGACCGACCTCAAGCCCGCCTGGCTCCTGAAACAGCTTCCGCTACTGGCTTGCCTGGTGCTGGCCGTTGCGATGGCCCAGGCCGCCGACCCGGCTCCCGCCACCGCGCCGACCGATGCCGACGGCAACTTTTCCGGCAAGGTGGTGGAAGCGATTAACATCGCCGGTTACACCTATGTCCAGGTGGACACCGGCCGCCAAAAAGTGTGGGCCGCGACGCCGCACTTGGCCGTCGCCAACGGGGACAACGTGACGGTGTATGGCGGGCTGCCCATGGCCAACTTCCACAGCAAATCCCTAAACCGCGATTTCGAGGTGATTTATCTCACCGGGAAAATCGTCATCCGCTCGGGCAATGCCAGCAGCGCAGAAACAGCTCCCGTGCTTCCGCCGGGCCATCCGGCCCTGCCCGGCCAGATGCCCCCGGCTTTGCCGCCGAACCATCCCTCGTTGACGGATTCGCCGACTCCGGGAGCGATGGTGAATCTGGCGGGAATACGGAAGGCCGAGGGCGGCAGGACGGTGCAGGAAATAATCTCCGGCAGCGCCAATCTGGCCGGCCAGACGGTGAAGGTGCGCGGCAAGGTCGTGAAGTATAGTGCGATGGTCATGGGCAAGAACTGGCTGCACATCCAGGATGGCTCCGGCAGCGCCGAAAAAAGAGACAACGACTTGACCATCACCACCGCGATGCCGGCGAAGCTGGGCGACACGGTGCTGGTGACCGGCAACGTCGCGACGAACAAGGATTTTGGGGCGGGCTATGAATACGCCGTCATCCTGGAGGATGCCACTGTGACGGTCGAGTGACGGGTCTGCTCGGCCTTTTTTTGAGTTTCCTAATGACAAGACCGCCCGCCTCAAACCTCGGCGGGAAACCGCCGGGCGCGGCGCGCCGGGGGCGGATGCCCAGCTGGGTGTTCGCCGGAGAAAACCACCGCCGCTTCTCGAGGCTTAAGGTTGCTCATAATGGGCTAATTACCCTTATGATTTTTGCTGATACCGCCCGGGTAAGCAATTTTTGCATACCTTTGTTCAACATATGCGGAGCCGCCTCCAGGCCGGTGCCGTATTTTGTCGGCCCTTTGAAAAGGGCTCCGCTCCTGCCCCTGCGCCCCCTTCCCTGCTCCACGCATGTTCTCACCAATTCAACCGTAGGGTCTCTGCTGGCTCCGCTCGCGCGCTCCGGCAAGGACCGCATTGACGGTTGCCCGCCTTGGGAGTAGTTTTTCCCACGATGTTTTCCGCCTGAACCTTAATCAACTGACCGTTATGAAAAAAATCCTCGCTCTCTCGCTCCTTGTCACGGGTTTCCTGGCCACCGCCGCCTTTGCGGCAACTGCGGCCGACAACTGGGACAACAGCTGCGCCAAGTGCCATGGCGCCGACGGCTCCGGCAACACCAAGATGGGCAAGAAATTCAATATCAAGGATTATACTGACGCCGCCGTGCAATCCGCGATCAAGGACGAGGATATGTTCAAGGCGATCAAGGAAGGCGTCACCGCGGACGGAAAAGAGCGGATGAAGGCGTTCAAGGACGACTTGTCCGACCCCGAGATCACCGACCTCGTGGGCTACATCCGGAAGATGAAGAAGTGATTCCCTCCACCCGGCTGCGGCCGGGACGCGAGCAAGCGCCAAGGTTTTCGCCGCCCGCCTGGTCATCCCGGCGGGCGTTCTTTTTGCCGCTCTTCGCTCGCGTTATCCCCGGAGAAAGTTTGAATTCCCCCCATGGCCAACGATTCCGCCCCTCCCCCTCCCGAACGCCCCGCCCCGCTGAAGAACTGGCTGAGCCTGGCCGGCGCGATCACCGTCCTGGGCAGTCTGTTTGCCTTCGTTTTCCTCGTGGCGATCGACACCGTTGCCCGCGAGACCAATCCCTACGTCGGCATCCTAACCTATCTCGTCGCGCCGGCCTTCCTGATCCTCGGGTTGCTCCTGGTGGGAGCCGGCTTGCTGGTGCAACGGCGGCAGAGCGGCCGGGCGCAACCCGGCGCCGCCCCGCGCCGGACGCTGGCCATCGACCTCTCGCAACCGCGGCACCGCCGTTATCTCACCATATTCGTCGCCAGCGCCGCGGTCTTTTTGCTCCTGACCGCCTTTGGCAGCTACCAGACCTACCATTTCACCGAGTCAGTGACATTTTGCGGTGAAACCTGCCACACCGTCATGCAGCCGGAATTCACCACCTACCATCATGGCTCCCACGCCCGGGTCTCCTGCGCCGAATGCCATATCGGCTCCGGCGCGTCCTGGTACGTGAAATCGAAGATCAGCGGAACCTACCAGGTCTACGCCACGACCTTCAACAAGTACGAGCGCCCGATCAAGACGCCCATCCGGAACCTGCGCCCGGCGCAGGAGACGTGCGAGCGCTGCCACTGGCCGGAGAAATTCACCGGCAATCTCGACCGGTCCTACGTGCACTACCTCTCGGACAAGAGGAACACGCCCTTCACGGTCCGCCTGTCCCTCCGCGTCGGCGGCGGCCAGCCGGGAAACGGCTTCTTCGGCGGAATCCACTGGCACATGAATGTCGCCAACAAGGTCGAGTACTACGCCTCCGATCCGCTGCGGCAGGTCATTCCGTGGATCCGCATGACCTCGGCGACGACCGGCGAAGTGCGGGTGTTCCGAGCCAAGGATTTCCCGGGCGAGCCCCCGGCGGGTTCCATCCGCGTGATGGACTGCATCGACTGCCACAATCGGCCGGCCCACGCCTACCAAACGCCCAACCAGGCGGTGGAAACGGACATGGCGCTCGGCAAGATCAGCACCAGCCTGCCCTACGTCAAGAAGACGGCGGTCGAGTCGCTGACGAAGGATTATCCGGACACCGACCGCGCCATCGAGGGCATCGCCACCACCCTCCGCCAGAAGTACCACTCGGCCGAGGAGGTCGCGCCAGCCATCGCGGCGGTGCAGCGCATCTACCAGGAGGATTTCTTTCCCAAGATGAAGGCCGACTGGCGCACCTACCCGAACAACATCGGCCACAAGGACTGGCCCGGCTGTTTCCGCTGCCACGACGACAAGCACCGCACCGCCGATGGCAGTGTCGCGATTCGCTCCAGCGACTGCACCGCCTGCCATACCCTGCTCGCCCAGGGCAGCGGGGACGAACTGAGCCGCGTCGCGCCGCAGGGCGTGACGTTCAAACATCCCGGCGGTGACCTGGACCCCGACGTCCTTTGCAGCGACTGCCATAACGGAAGCGGGCAGGGCCCATGAGCCCGCTGGTCGCGGTCGTCCTCTCCTGTCGCCAAGAAATGCTTCTTCCCCGGTCAATTTATGCGGAGCATAAGGCAAGATTGCAGTAGCGCCACGGCCGCCGCCCGCCGATAATTCCCGCGCTCAAATCATGGGAGGATTGCTTCGATCCTCCCCCAATCCTCAATCAAGGAGATCATTCCGATGCTGAAAAAGATCCTCGCCGCTTCGCTCGTGTGCCTTGGCGGTTTGTCGGCCGCCTGGGCGGCTGACGCAAAATCAAACTGGGACGACAATTGCGCCAAATGCCACGGCGCCGATGGCAAGGGCGACACCAAGATGGGCAAGCACCTCCAAATCGGGGATTTCACCGATGCCAAGGTGCAGACCGGATTCACCGACGACCAGGCCTTCAAGGCCGTGAAAGAAGGGGTCAAGGACCAGGACGGGAAGACGCGGATGAAGGCGATCGAAGGCCTGTCGGACGACGAGATCACCGCACTGGTCAAATACGTCCGCGGACTTAAGAGCTAGCAGCCTGTCGGGCTTCGGGCCCTCCAGGCTGCTAAAAGCAAAACCGCCCCTTTCATAGAGAAGGGAACATGATCCGATGAGACAATCTGACTCCTATTCGTGTAACGATCGCCGAGATTCTGCCCGTTTCCGCGGTTTGGATTGGGCGGTTTTGCCAGTAGTAGGCTGGCCGGACGGATGTCCGACAGCCTCCTAGGCGGGGAGATTTCCTGGGGACGCGGCGCCCCTCGGCGCGCTGGCGGGAGACGGACGCGATGAGGGCGTGGCGTCTCTACCCTCGGGCCCCCGCCGCATTGCCTCATTCCCGCGCCAACCGATTGTCGTTCCGAGTCTTTTTCGTTTCGCCGCTCCCAGTACCCGACCTGCCTGCCAGCCCACCCTGCCCCCATGGATGAACGCCCCCCACCGGTCCGACCTCAAAATCACTCGAGCATCGCCTGGGTCTTGCGGACGTTGGTCGTGGTGTTTGGCGGGTTGGCGGGCGCCTTCCTGTTGAATCCGTGGGGGCGTACCGCCCCCCTGCAGCCCATCCCGCTGGTCGATCCTTCATTCCTGGACACGGCGACCGTGCGCCGCTCCTACGCCAACCTCGTCCAGGCGAAGGAAGACCTTTCGGATTTCGATTGCTACGCCTGTCACGAGAAAAACAAGCCGCCGGTGCTGCGCTTTGATGCGAAGCAGAACCTGATCATCCCCTCCGAGCATTCCGACATCGTGATGGGGCACGGCGAGCACGGCCGAAACAACAACTGCTTCAATTGCCACAATGAAGCCAATCTGGAGCAGCTGCAGACCCGCGACGGGCGCGTGGTGAAGTTCCAGGACAGTCCGCAGTTGTGCGGAAGCTGTCACGGCCCGACCTTCGAAGACTGGGAAGCGGGCGCCCACGGCCGCATCAGCGGCTATTGGGACCGGGCGCTCGGCCCGTACCAGCGCCAGCAGTGCGTCAACTGCCACAATCCGCATTCCCCCAGATTCCCGTCCCGGAAACCCGCGCCGGGACCGCACCTGTTGCGCCCGCCCATCTCGGTGCCAACCGCGGCGGCAGACGCGCACTGACATGTCCTTCCCCGAGCCCCACGTGAATCCGGACGCGGCCGCCCCCGGCGTTGACATGAGCCGCCGCAGCTTCCTGCGCACCTCGGCGGTCCTGGCTTCCGGCCTGGCCGCGATCGCCGCCAGTCTTTCCCCGCTGCGTGAGCTGGATGACTACACGTCCCTGGACCGGTTCATGCAGAAGTATTACAAGGAACTGACGCCGGAGGAAATGGAGAAGGTTCTGCAGCGCATTGCCGCTGACGTGGAGCGCCAATACGGCATCCGGCCGCATGTGCGGGACCTGAAGCCGATGGACGGCGTCGAGTTTGTCTATGCGCTCAACCTCACCCGCTGCATCGGCTGCCGCAAGTGCGTGCACGCGTGCGTGCAGGAGAACAACCAGTCGCGCACGCCGGAACTCCAGTACATCCGGGTGCTCCGGATGCCCAATGGATCGCTCGACATCGAGAAGGCCGAGCACAACTACGCGCCCGAGTCGGTTCCAGAAAAGGGTCATTTTTACATGCCGGTGCAGTGCCAGCAGTGCCGGAATCCGCCGTGCGTCAAGGTCTGCCCCGTCCACGCCACCTGGCAGGAGACGGACGGCATCACGGTCATCGACTACGACTGGTGCATCGGCTGCCGGTACTGCGAGGCCGCCTGCCCGTACTGGGCCCGACGCTTCAACTTCACCAAGCCCTCGATTCCCAAGGAGCGGTTGAATCCGAACATGGCCTACCTCGGCAACCGGCCGCGGCGGCAGGGCGTGATGGAGAAATGCCATTTCTGCATCCAGCGCACCCGGGCGGGCCGCTATCCGGCCTGCCTGGAGGTCTGCCCGGCCGGCGCGCGGAAGTTCGGCAACGTCCTCGATCCGAACAGCGAGGTCTCCTACATCCTCCGCACCAAGCGGGTCTTCATCCAGCTGAAGGAGGAATTGGGCACCGCGCCGCGGTTCTTCTACTATTTCGACGTATGAACCGCGCCGTGCGAGATTACCTGGTGTTCCTGCAGCGCTGCGGCCGCATCGCGTTTGTGGGCGACTGGCGCTACTACGCCTGGATGGGCGCGCTGACCGTCCTCTGCCTGATTGGCCTCAACGCCTACGCCAAGCAGCTGGTGCACGGCCTCATCACCACCGGCATGAGCGACCAGGTCTCCTGGGGCGTCTACATCGCCAATTTCACTTTCCTGGTCGGCGTGGCCGCCGCGGCGGTGATGATGGTCATCCCGGTCTATATCTACGACAACGCAGAGCTGCACGACCTGGTAATCTTTGGCGAATTGCTCGCCGTCGCGGCCATCCTCATGTGCCTCGCCTTTGTGACGGTCGACCTGGGCCGGCCCGACCGCTTCTGGCACCTGATTCCCGGGATCGGACAATTGAACTTCCCGGCGTCGATGCTGAGTTGGGATGTGATCGTCTTGAACGGCTATCTGCTCCTGAACGTCCACATTTGCGGTTACCTCCTCTATTGCCGCTACCAGGACAAGAAACCCTCCAAATGGTTCTACATCCCGTTTGTGTTTGTCGCGATCGGGTGGGCGGTGTCGATTCACACGGTGACGGCCTTCCTGTATGTCGGCCTCGGCGGGCGGCCGTTCTGGAATTCCTCGATCGTCGGGCCGCGCTTCCTGGCCTCCGCTTTCACCGCCGGTCCGGCAATGATCATCCTCGCGCTGCAGATCATCCGGCACATCACGGCCTACCACATCACCGACAAGGCGCTGCTGACGCTCCGCGGCATCGTCCAGGTTTCGATGCTCATCAATGTGTTCTTGCTCGTCAACGAGGTGTTCAAGGAATTCTACTCCGGCAACCTGCACGTGGCCTCCTCGAAGTACCTGTACCTCGGACTGGACGGATACCACGCCCTCGTGCCATGGATCTGGACGGCGATCGTCTTCAACCTCGTCGCCATGTTTCTTCTGGTACTGCCGCTGAGCCGCAGCCTGAAGTGGCTTAATCTGACCTGCGTGCTGTGCATCACGGGGATCTGGATCGAGAAAGGCATGGGCCTCGTGATCCCCGGCTTCATTCCCACGCCGCTCGGCCAGATCGTGGAATACCGCCCCTCGCTCAACGAAACGCTGATCTGCGTCGGCATCTGGGCCTTCGGCCTCCTCGCCTACACGATCTTCCTGCGCATGTCGGTGCCGATCCTGCAGGGACGGCTTTCCAAGGCGAACGAAGCACGGCCGCTCCCGGCCGCGGCCGGCGGCCCGGCCGCCGCCTCCGCCCGGCCCTGACCGGACTTCTGACGATGAAGCTGACCGTCGACGGCGCGCGGCAGTCGCTCAACGCCCACGTCGCGGAGAAAGGGGCGGAGATTCGCCAGAAATACGGCCCAACCATCGGCTGGACGGAATTGCAGCGCCTGGTGGCGGACCGCGCCTGCGTGCGCTATCCCTGTGAAATCGCCTTTGACTCCGGTCCGCTTGAGCCGGGGGAATGCGCGTATCCCATGGCGAAGGGCGCCCGCCCGGAGGAGGGTTTTCGGCTGTGTGTGCATCCGTTTTTCCGTACCCGGCTGGAGCAGTTGCCCTGCCTGGTGTTGTACCAGATCGTCCTCGTGAACTATGGCGAGTTCGCCTCCGCGGACGATGCTGAGACCTTCGGCGCCAGCGCCCTGGGGCTCACCAAGGACGAATATTACGAGCGGCTCTGCCAACTGGCTGACGAACTCTTGAAGCAGGCGGAGTAGGCTGACCCGGGTGGTGCGCGTTGTCCCCAACGCGCGAAGCGGCTTAG
>CAVRNM010000047.1:0-17564 GCA_963722225.1 uncultured Verrucomicrobiae bacterium | reverse complement strand
GTAGATCTTGATCAGACTGATCCCGGGAAGGGACCGCGACTCGATGTGATTGATCCCGCTGGCCAGCGTGAAAAACCGTTCAAAGGTGCCCGTGATATCGTTTTCGATCTGCTCGGGCGGCATTCCGGAATAGAAGGTCGCCACGACGACCACGGGGATGTTGATCGGCGGAAAGAGGTCCACCGGCATCCGCACGAGGCTCGTGACGCCCACCACGCTCACAATGAGGCAGAGTACGACGATGAGATACGGGTAGCGGATGGAAAACCGTGACATAGTGGTGCAGTTCCCTCGCGTTCGACTGACGAGACCTTCTACCAACGGCTCGTGTCAGCGGTGATGATCTCCTTAAGCTTTTCGCGGGAGAATTCGGGGCTGTTGCAGTATTCACTTATGGAGTGTTCCCGCTTCATGATTCTCCGCGCTACATCCGGGATTCTCTCAGCCAGGTCCGCCGGAATGCTCACGATTCCATCCCGGTCGCCATGAATGATCTCGCCGGGATTGATCTGCACCCCCGCGATCTCGACGGAGGTGCCCATTGCGATCACGTGACAATAGGCATGGGACGGAGAAACGTTGCGCGAGAACGCGTGCAATCCGATGGCGGCGAATTCCCGCGTCCCTCTCAAGGCACCCGTGCTGACAACGCCGGCAAACCCCATTGCCTTGAGGATACAAGCGTGGACCGGGCCGACCAAGGACCCTCTGCCGGGGTGGGTATCCGTGTCCTCGATCACAAGAACCCTCGGGAACGGCGCATCTTCAATGCGCTCCCACCAATCCGTGTGTTCGAGAAAGTAGCTGCCAACCATGGGAGGATTGGACGAGCAGACCTTGAGGGTGACTACCACTCCCACCATCGGAGCCAGAATCTTGGTCCGGCAGGTGATCCCGGGGCCGGTGAAGCCCTCGTTCAGCAATCTCACTCTTAACGAGTCAACCGCATTGGCGATTGAACAGGAATCAAACTTCCCGAGTTCGCGGAACAGGTGGGCGGGCAGGTTCTGTTTCATAAGCTGTTTCGTGCCTCATTCAGCGGCGGGGGAATCGACCAACTTCGGCGACACCGCCTTTCCGGGCACAAGCCCCGACCGTTCGCTGATCACCACCAGGTCGCCTTCCGATAGCCCCGAACGGATCTCGGCGAGCGAGTTGGTCCGGATTCCGACAACCACCCGCCGTTCCTCGATGGCGTTATCCTTGCCCACCACCAGCACCGATGGCGTATCGCCCATGGAAAGGGCCTGCAGGGGAACGGCAAGGACCCCTGCAGCATCCTGGATCGGAAGCGTCACCGAAGCATACATGCCCGCCTGAAACACATTGTCCGGATTGGGAACGTCCGCTTCCACGACCATCGTCCGTGTTGATCGGTCGATGTCCCACGCGTCGCGTGCGATCTTTCCATTAAACACCTTGTGGAGGGCGCCGACGTCGATCCCGACACTGCCGCCGACGCGGACCAGGGGCGTTTCCGCCTCCGGGACCGGGAACCGCAGCCGCAACAGGTCGCTTTCTGCCAGGTCGACGACCGGGCCCGTGTTGGACGAGGTACCCGCCTCGACCAGTGTTCCATTGTCGACGAACCGCTTTGTGATCACGCCCTCAAAGGGAGCCGTCACCCGGGTGTAATCCATGAGCGTGCTGAATCGGTCGGCGTCCGCCTTGGCCGTCGCCAGTCCCGCCGCGGTGGCGCTATCCTTCGCTTCCGCTTCATCAAGATCCTGCTGCGCAACGAGGTTGGGCTGGGTGCGGTTGACCTCGACCAGTCGCTGATAATTGAGGTGGGCGATCGCGTGTTCGGCCTCGGCACGCCTGGCGGAGGCGCGGGCTCCGTCGAGCTGGTTCTTGAGCTCCGGGACCTCGAGGGTGGCGAGCAACTCGCCGGCCTTCACGCGGTCGCCGATGTCAACGCGGATGGGGTTTACGTACCCCGATACCTTGGCGTGGATCAGAACATCCTGAAACGGATAGAACTCCCCTTGAAAGGTCATCGAATTCGAGAGCCGCGTCCTCACCGTCTTGACCACGGCAACTGTCGGGATGTCCGCCTTTTTTGCGCCCGCACTGCAACCCGCAAGGTCCAGGATCGCAGTGAATACAATGGCCGCCCGAGCCGCCCGTGCTAAACCAATTCGTTTCCTGTCGATTACCGGGCTCATCTTCTTTGCCTCTTCATTCATCTTCATTTCGTTTGAGACCGTCCTGCGGGCGCGGCGAGCGGCAGGATCACGCGGAATCGGCTTCCCTTGCCGACCACGCTATCAACTTCGACGATGCCGCCATGCGCCGTGCAGATTGACTTCACGATCGCCAGCCCGAGGCCGGCCCCGTCGATCTCTCGCGAGCGCGCCTCGTCCACCCGAAAGAACCGTTCAAATACCAACGGGATGGCTTCGGCAGGAATTCCGACCCCGGTGTCCGTGATCTCGATGATCCCACGACTCAAATCTCCAAATACCTTCAGATGCACAGATCCTCCGGGAAGCGTGTATTTGACCGCATTGTCGAGCAGGTTGACCACCACCTGTTTCAGACGCGCCCGGTCGCCCATTACAAAGACGGGCCAATCTGATTCGCAGGTCACTTTTATATTCTTGTCCTCCGCGAGGAGCAGCATCTGGTCGGAGGTCCCCACCACGAGAGCTCCGAGGTCTACCCGAACCCATTCCGCCTGGGCTTCGCCCGCGTCGAGACGCGATAGGGCGAAAAGTTTCTGTACTATCTTTCCCAGACGTTCGACCTCTTCGAGCATGCTCCCCGCTCGGTCGCGTATGTCAGCGGAAAGATTCGTGTCGGCAGTAATGTTCTCTAGTTCCCCTTGGACCACGGTCAGGGGAGTCCGCAACTCGTGCGACGCATCGGTGACAAAGCGCTTCGAGTTGTTGAAGGCGTCATCAAGACGCGTGATCATGTGATTTAACGCGATCGATAAACGCTCCAATTCATCGCCCGTGTGAGCGATGGGAAGGCGCTCGCTCAAGTTGTGCTGCGTAATCATCTCCGCCTTCGCTGCCATCTGAGCCACCGGCCGCAGAACTTGCTGCACCAGGACATAGCCCCCACCGGCCGCCACCAGCACGACTACCGGCAATCCGAGTCCGAGCAGAAGTGTTAGGCGCCGGAGCAAGGCCTCGACCGGCTCGGCCGATGTGCCGACCTCGACCAGGTAGCCGCCCGGGCTCTCAGGCCCGGCGCGGCAAGCGGAAACGAGCAGCGCATTGCCTCCGGCCACTTCCAGGCGCCGGGTATTCTGGTCAATCGGCCACGGTGCAGCGGGGGGCACGCCCTCCGGGTTGAAGCTGAGGTCGACCGGGGGCCCCGATCGGTAGATCACGGTTCCATCCTTGCGCGTGATGCGGATGAACCGGTCGCTTTTTTCCGGCTCGTAGAGACTTTCCACGGCGGGGCCGAGGGATTGGGGCTCAGTGCTCGGAAGGCGGGCGACCAGGGTCTCGCCGATCTGCCGGGCCCGGCGGGTCTGGGTGGCGAGCAAGGTGCTCTCCAGGTAGCGTTGCAGATGGATGAAAAGCAGAGTGCCCAGTAGGATGAACACTGCGGTCAACACGCCGGCGTGCCAGGCCGCGAGGCGAAATCGGAGGGAACGAGGATTCATGGCGCCGACTCATCGGAGAGGCGATAGCCTACGCCGCGAACCGTGTGGATCAGCTTGACGGGGGACGCGTCGTCCAGTTTTTCCCGCAAATGTCGCACGTAAACGTCCACGATATTAGTCAACCCCTCGAAACTTTGATCCCAGACATGCTCGATGATCATTGTGCGTGAAAATACGCGGCCCGGATTCGTCGCCAGATACTCGAGCAGGGAGTATTCCTTGGCGGAGAGGTCGATTTTTACCCCGGCTCGCTTCACATTTTGCGAAAGCCGGTCGATTTCCAGATCACACACCCGCAGCACGCTGGAGCGATTGACCGGCCCGCGCCTTAATAGCGCCTTGATGCGCAAGAGCAGCTCGGCAAAGGCGAACGGCTTGGTGAGATAATCGTCCGTGCCCGATTCAAAATGCCTTATCTTGTCGGCAATGCCGTCGCGTGCGGTAAGGATCAGGATCGGCACCAAATGGTTCTGGCGCCGGATTTTTTGGAGGATCTCCGTTCCGCTCAGCTTCGGTAGAATCAAATCCAGAATGATGAGGTCGTAATTGAATGCATCGGCGGCTTCCCAGGCGCTTTGACCGTCATGAAAAACATCCACGGCATACCGCTCCGCCTTGAGGCCTCTCACGATTATGTCGGCCACCTTCTTTTCATCTTCCGCAAGCAGGATTCTCATAATTAGATGGTAAGACTTTGATAGGCGAATGAACCGATCATCCAAATGAATCTCATTCGGGGATTTTTACCAACCTGCCCGGAACAAACCTGTCCTTGATCCGGTTTTATGCGCCCGCGGCTTTTCGGATTGCTTGACGGGCCGCACCTTGTCGAGGACGCCGTCACTTTAATGGCTGTGCGATTAAACCGCTCCAGCCCACCGCTTCTCCGTTGGGTAGAAAAACCAAAGGGGTGGAAGAATGTGACGGACCCCAACCATTTCCGTCCAGATGGACAACGGTGTGTTTACCTTCCTGGATAACGACAGGCACCTTGACCACCCCGCACCAAGTGGATTCTGCCACAACGATGTAATTTCCGGGTAATAGCGTTATCCAGTCTGGCTGTTCATCTATGTCGGATGAGTGATTGGCCACAAATTTCACCCTCTTGCCGGATGTGTCATCGATGTCATATCCGGCGTGTGGGTTAAAGTACACAAGGTAGTCTACTTCGATCGGGTGCGTCGCGGTGTACACCTCCAAATCGCCTTCCGGCCCAGGGATCGTGCGGACGGTCGGGTCAGGTCCGACAGGTGCGAGCGCCATCGGGCTCGTAACGCAACCAGTCAGGCCAAGGATAATTCCTGCTCCAAGGAGTCCTGCATGCGTCATTTTCATCATGACGTAGTTTACCCGCCCTTCATTAAGGCGTCTTGAAAGCCTGATTAAATTTCGTTCATGAAATTGTCACAGAGGCCCTCTGATTGGCCCGACATAAGCCTTGTTTCAAATAAGCCACACCCCGTTACTGGTGAAGCAATGGTTATGATCGCCCGACGTTTCGGCGTCCTGTCCGATCCTATGCGGATCCGACTCCTGCACAGCCTCCACGACGGCGAAAAGAACGTTAGCATGCTGGTTAAAGGGAGCGGCAGCAGCCAGACGAACGTCTCGCGCCACCTTCAGACTCTGGCGGACGCTGGAATCCTCGCCCGTCGCAAAGTTGGCGCGCAAGCGTTCTACTCGATCTGCGACGCCACAGTTTTCCAGCTCTGCGAACTCGTGTGCGACGGCCTGAAGAAGCAGCACGCTGCCCGCGTAGAGATTCTAGCCCGCCGGCTGGCAAGATAGTTGCCCTCTCAGCCGGACCGAACCGCCGCCCTCTGTAATCGCACTCACGCCACGTTTTGGCGAATCATCTGATCCAGCCGATCATGATCGCGGCGAGCGTACCGCTTCCAACGACCAGCCACAGCAGAAGTCCATGAACAAATGGCCGTGCGCCGACCGTGCGCACCGCCGCCCGGTCGAGCCCCGCACCTATAAAGAACAGCGTGAGCGTCAGCGCGATGCGGGCGCCGCGGACGATCCACGGTGCCGCTGGTGCCGCCGCGGGAAGAAAAGTGAATAGCGCGGACAGCGCCACGAACCCCGCGATGAACCAGGGGACTTTCACGCCGCGTTTCCTCGCACCGGCAGGTGCAGCGCGGGCGCGGGCGAACCACCACCCGAGCGTCAGTGCAACGGGCACGATCCACAGCGCACGAGCGAGTTTCACCGTCGTGGCGGTTGCGAGCGCCTCCGAACCATGAGTCATGGCGGCGCCGGTGACGGAACTGGTGTCGTGGATCGCCAGCGCGCACCATAGTCCGAATGCGTGCGGATCGAGGCCGGCCAATGACCCCAACGGGGGGAAAATCAGCAGTGCCACACCATTGAGCAAAAAGACGGTGGCCAAGGATGCGGAGGTTTCGGCAGGCTCCGCCTCGATAGCCGGCGCAACGGCGGCAATGGCGCTACCACCGCAAATACCCGTGCCCGCGCAAATCAACGCTCCCATCCGCGACGTCAACCGCAACCACCGCGCCAAAAGCGTACCGACGGCAAACGTCGCCAACAATCCGATGACGGTATAACCAAGCCCCTGAACGCCGACTCGTGCAACAATGGCGAGATTCACCCCGGCGCCAAGGCCAATGACCGCCAGTTGCAGGAGCCATTTGGAAGCCCTGGTCGTCGCAGGCGCACAGGGGTTGCCCAACGTCAGGGCGAGCGTCGTTCCGGCGAGCAACGCTGCCCATGGCGGAGTCCACGGCAGAAGGGCAAGCAGCGCCCCCAGCGGCAACAGCCAGCGGGCGAGCGGATGGGCCGCGGACGCTGGCACGCCGCACAGCGTCCGGACATCGACAACGTGCGCCCTTGTTGCGTCCTGCGGGTCGTTCCCGGGAGACCCGGCCGCCTGAGATTTGGCAGTGCCCCTCATCATCGGTTTACGGTCAGGGTTTGTCCACGGGCAATCCTGCCGCCTGCCAGTCGCCGAATCCGCCGGCGTTGGCGGTGCGAAACCCTTCCTTGGCCAACAACGACGCCGCATGGCCGGAGCGCGCCCCGGACCGGCAGTAGAGGATAATCTCGCGGTCGCCAACTTGACTGAGAAACGGCTTCCATTGTTGCCGTAAACCCGTGAGGTCGCTCAGCGGCAGAAGCGCTGCCCCCCGGACGACACCTCCGGACCACTCGGCCGGCTCGCGCACGTCAACGAGGGCCGCATTTTTTTCGCGCACTGCCTGCGCCGCTTCGGCTGGCGCGGCGCGGCGCACGCCAGAGGCGGACGGTGTGACCAGGGACAGGAGTGAATTCAGGAGGCTCATTGGAAATGATGTCACGTAATATGTTATAAGCGGTTCGGACAAAGCGCGTTTTGGTCGCGGTGGCGGGGAATCATTTCACCGCCGGTGCGCTTGGAGAATTCAGTTTTGTGTCGCATTTTGCATCGATGGGCGACTCCAGCGCTACAGGCTTTCCTGGCCGGCGGTCGTGGGCCATGAAGTAGATCAGCGGCACGGCGAACCGGCTGATCAGCAGCGAAGCTACCTCACCGGCCATCAGCGACAGGGCCAACCCTTGGAAGATGGGATCGCTGAGAATCACTGCCGCCCCCACCATCACCGCGAGCGCGGTGAGCAGCATCGGCCGGAAACGGACCGCCCCAGCATCGACCACCGCCTCGGCCAGCGGCAAGCCCTGGCGCAGCCGCAATTCGATGAAGTCGACCAGAATGATCCCGTTGCGCACGACGATTCCGGCGCCGGCCATGAATCCAATCATCGACGTCGCGGTGAAGAACGCCCCGAGCAGCGCATGGGCCGGCAGGATGCCGATGACGGAAAGCGGAATCACACTCATGATGATGAGCGGTGTGCCGTAGTTTTTGAACCAGCCGACCATCAGCATGTAGATGAGGATGCAGACCGCCGCAAAGGCCAGGCCGAGGTCGCGGAACACCTCGATCGTCACCTGCCATTCGCCGTCCCATTTCATCCCTGGCTCGGTGGTGTCGCCCGGCATGCTGGCATTGTAGATCGTCACCGTTGGTACCGTGCCGCCGAAACCCCGCCCGTCCAGTTGCGCGAGGGCATGGTTCATCTTGAGGATGGCATAAACCGGGCTCTCGATCGCACCCGCCACGTCGCCCGTGACGTAGATGACGTTCTGCAGGTTCTTGTGGTAGATGTTGCGCTCGCCGACGGTCCGCTCGACGGTCACGAGTTCGCGCAGCGGGACGAGCGGCGCTTGCGGATTCATCTCTGGGCGGACCGACAATGCCAGCAAATCGTCGGACCGGGCGCGCAGGGCTCGCGGCAATTCAAGCACGATATCGACGTCTTCGCGTTCGCGCGGTGCGTGCAGCAGCGTCACCGGGTACCCCTGCACTGCCATCTGCACAGTCCGCGCGATCACGGCCTCGGTGATGCCGTTCAGCGCAGCCTTGGCCTTGTCCACGTGAAAAACCGTTTTTGGCTGCTCGCGTTCGACGTACCAGTCGATGTCCACCACTCCGGGCGTGGACTGGTAGATTTCGCGCACCTTCGCCGCGAGCTTGAGGCGCGCCTCTTCGTTAGGTCCATAGACTTCGGCGACAAGTGTCTGCAGTACGGGCGGCCCAGGCGGCACCTCGGCCACGGCAACGGCCGCGTCGTATTTCGCAGCGATCGCGGCCAGGCGTGGGCGCACACGACGCGCAATGTCGTGGCTCTGTGCTTTCCGTTCGTCCTTTGGCAGCAGATTCACCTGGAGATCCGCTACATCTGAACCTCGGCGCAGAAAATAGTGACGGACCAACCCGTTGAAATTGAAGGGCGAGGCCGTGCCCGCATAGACTTCATAATCGCGCACCTCGGGTTCGGTGCGCACCGCCGCAGCCATTTCGCGAATGACGGCGGTTGTTTGCTCCAGGGTGGAGCCTCGCGGCATGTTTAGGATGACCTGAAACTCCGACTTATTGTCGAAGGGCAGCATCTTGACCTTCACGGCCCCTATCCCCACGAGCGCCAACGAGCCCGTGGCGAGCCCGGCGACCGCGGCCAGGAACGCCCAGCGCCAGCGGCGATGCGCCAGCAACGGCCCCATGATGCGACGGTAGAGCCGGGTGAAGAAGGTATCAGACCCGGCTCCCCCGGTCTCCACGTCCGCCTCGATGCGCGGGGCGTCGACGAACTCCGCGGCGAGTTCGGCGTGGCGCGCGTGGCCGCGCAACACCTTGAGCGCCGCCCACGGGGTCACCACGAAGGCGACCAGCAGCGAAAAAAGCATGGCGGCGCTCGAACCAATCGGGATCGGCCGCATATAGGGACCCATCATGCCGCTGACAAACGCCATCGGCAGTACCGCCGCCATCACCGCCCAGGTGGCAAGAATCGTCGGATTGCCCACCTCGTCGACCGCCTCGACCGCAATCTGGACCAGTCGTTTGCGCCGGCAGCCCGGCAGGCCCATGTGCCGCACGATATTCTCCACCACCACGATCGCGTCGTCCACCAGGATGCCGATGGAAAAGATCAGCGCGAACAGCGTGATCCGGTTGAGCGTGTAGCCGTAGAGATAAAAGACGAGCAACGTCAGGCCGAGCGTCACGGGGATTGCCAACATCACCACCAGCGACTCGCGCCAGCCGAGGAACAGCAGGATCAGCACTGCAACGCCGAACACCGCCAGACCCATGTGGAACAGCAGCTCGTTTGATTTCTCGCTCGCCGTCGCGCCGTAGTTTCGGGTGACGGATACCTCAACATCGCCCGGGATGAGCGTGCCCTTGAGACCGTCGACTTTCGCCAGTACGGCGGACACGACGTCGATCGCGTTGGCTCCGGGGCGCTTCGCCAGGCTGAGGGTGACGGCTGGTTCCTCGAGGCCTAGAGCGGCGATGCCCTCGTTGCCGGAACGCGGCCGGGGGGTCGCGTCTCCAAAATGCCCACCCGTGGCGGACCCGCGTCCGGCTCCGCGCGGAACGGACGCCGTTCCGCTACCCGTGCCGAATAGCACATAGTTTGACGACTCCTCCGGTGCGTCGGTGATGGTGGCGACGTCGCGCAGATAGATGGGACGACCGTCGGCCACGCCAACCACCACGGCGCCAACATCGTGGGCATCCTGAAAGAACGATCCAATTTGCAGCAGCAATTCCTGGTTTGCGACGTCCTGCGCGCCGGTGAGCGCCTGGGCGTTGGCCTGTTGGAGCAGCGGCACGAGATCCGCGGCGCTGAGATTGCGCGAAGCCAGCCGCTGCGGATCGAGCTGCACGCGGACCTGGCGGCGGTTGCCGCCGAGCAGGGTCGTCTCAGCGACCTGCGGAATCGCCTTCACCGCGTCGTCCACCTGTGCGACAATGCGGCGCAGCGTGTAGTGGTCATAACGAGCGCTGTGGAATGTGAGCGCAAGAATCGGCACGTCGTCGATCGTGCGCGGCTTGACGAGCGGGAAGCCGACTCCGAGCGGAATCCGGTCGAAGTTGGTCTGCAGCTTCTGGTTGAGCTTCACCAGGCTCTGCTCAAGGTCCTCACCAACATTGAAGCGCACAATGGTGAGATCGGCCCCCGGCGAGGCAGTCGAATAGAGGTATTCGACGCCAGGGATCTCCCAGAGGAGCTTTTCCATCGGACGCGTGACACGGCTCTCGATTTCCGCGGCGCTGGAGCCAGGCATGGCCACCATCACGTCGATCATCGGAACCTTGATTTGCGGCTCTTCCTCGCGCGGAAGCACGAGAATTGCAAAAAGCCCCAACAGCAGGGACGCCGCGACGATGATCGGCGTGAGCTTCGAATCGATGAAAAGCGACGCCAGCTGGCCGGCAAAGCCGTATTTCTTTGGGTCGGGAAACGAGGTTCCGGGCGTGGCGTTCACGGTTGGACCTCCAAGGGCTGACCTTCTCGCAGCCCAGCCGGCGGATTGAGCACCACGCGTTCACCGTTGGAGAGACCAGAGAGGATTTCTACGCGATGGCCGCGAACCGCGCCGGTTGTTACCAACCGGAGCACAGCACAAGCAGAAGATAACATGGGCATCCTGCCCATGTCCGCCGAAGTCACGGCATTCCCGCCCAGCACGAAGACACGCTCCATCTGACCTAGCTTGGAAACGGCGCCAGCGGGTACGAAAAGAGCGCGTGCCACCGTGCCGGGCACCTGGACGCGGACGAACTGACCCGATCGCACCACGCTGCCGGCCGGCACCGAGATCTTCGCGGTTACCGTGCGAGTGGAAGGATCCGCCGACGAAGATAGTTCCGCCAGACTCCCGGTAAAGCGGACCCCCGTGACCGGCACGTCCACCGCGAGTGGCGCACCGGGCGCGAGCTCGGCGGCCAGGGAATCAGGAATTCCCGCAACAATCTGAAAATCGTCGGCACCCTCGACGTCGAGCAGCGGCATGCCGGGGGAGGCCAGGTCGCCGACATCCGCCAGCTTCCGGGCCACGACGCCGTCAAACGGCGCGCGGACCGCGGCATAGCCGAGCATGACTTCGGCCTCTGCGACCATGGCGTGGGTCATCGCAAAACGGTCCTCCAGGCTCTTGACCGTGTCTGCCGTGCTGGCCCCCTTGGTGAGCAAATCCCGCTCGCGCTCCAGGTCGCGCTGCACTTGGTCGAGCTGCGATTTTGCCTGCAGCACCCGGGCGGAGATTTCACCGACGGAGATCTTGACGAGTAGATCACCGGTTTTGACGTGCTGACCGAGCATAAAAGGCATTTCCTCAATCGCACCCATCACCTTGGCGGCGATCACGGCATGCTGTACTGGACGCACTGTGCCGGTGACCTCGATGAACATCGGAGTGTCTTCGATTCGCGCGATCGCGACACGCACCCGGGCAGGCGGCAAGTCGGCGGCCTCATCAGCCGCCGATTCAGAATGCCTGGCGCATCCCGCGAAGAGAGCCACGAAGAGTAACGGGAGAGAAAGACGGGCTGGATTCATGTGGGAAGGATTTGAGTGGCGGCGAGCGGACGTACGATTTCGCTGGTGCCAACGGCTAGAGGGTTGAAGTGAAGAGGGGGAGCCCGAGCGCACAGCGCAGCTCGGCGAGAGCGACACGTTCATCAGCGGCGGCAACCGCGCGGCGCATCCTCGCTTCGATCAACCGTCCTTCGACGCCAATGAGGTCGGCGATCAGGACGTCACCCTTCTCGAATCGGGCGCGGGTCAGCATGGCGCTCTCGTCGGCCTGTTCGACGGCTTGGGCGCTTATGGCGAGCCGTTCGATCGCATCATCGTGAGCGAGCCGTGCCTGTTCTACTTCAAGGCCAATGCCGAGCATGGCCTTGCGCAGCATTTCCTTCACTTGCGCAAGCTCAGCCGAGGCCTGCCGGATCTTGCCCGAGGTTTGGCCGCCATCAAAAACGTTGAGGTCAACCGATACGCCCGCCATCCAGCCGTCACCATGGCGGTCGAGCTGCCAGCCCTGATCGTATTGGTAGCTGGCAAATGCGTTGACTGTCGGTAAACGCCCGCCGCGGGCAGCCCGGACCATTGCTTCGGCCGCGCGGATGCGATCGCGCAATCCGGCCAATTCCGGCCGTTGCGAGAAATCGCCGGTGTCGGGCATTGCAAGACCCGCGACCACCGGATCGTCGGCAGCGAGTTCCACCGCTTCGGCGGAAGCGTCAAGTCCGAGGACGAAACGAAATGCGCGTTCAGCGAGCGCGGCGCCGTGGCGGGCGGCCGAGAGATTCTCCTGGGTCTGCGCGAGTTGCACTTCAAGGCTGAGCCGGTCGGATTTGAGCATCTGCCCGGCGTCAAAACGAGCGCGGGCAGCCGTCACCGCCGCTTCGTATGCTTTTACCCCGGCTGCAATGGCGCCAACGGCTTCGCGAGCTTTGCGGATGCTGAGGTACGCCTTTACGACGTCGCGTCCCAATTGCTGTTGCGCGACGAGAAGCTCCTGCTCAGCGGCCAGCGCGCCGCTTTTGGCAGCAGACAAGCCGGCCGACGCCCGTCCGCCGCTATAAAGATTGTAGGCCACTGTGCCAGTAGCGTTAAGATCGTCGATCTGGCCAGGGTGGTTAAAATCGAGGCCGAAGCTAAATGCGCGCTCGTTGAGGATCGAGCCGAACGCCATCATCGGGTTGTTGGTGTCCATGTAGCGCCCCGAGAGAACACCTGCGGGAGCCATGCGGAGCGGGCCTGTTCAATTACAGCCTGGGCGCCTTCGCTGCGCTGGCGAGCAATCCGGGCATTCGGGCTGTTCTTGAAGGCAGTTGCGACCGCGCGGTCAAGGGTCCATGGCTCGGCGCAGTGGGCGACGGCTGGCACGGCCATGTAATAAGCGACTACGATCCCGATGCACAGAGCGAAGCTCGTGGCAGTTGTGGCATAATCCACAGCTATCGCATGCGATTGGATGGCTGCGGCACTGGAGGGAGTGCGGAAGGATGTCATGGCGTCAAGAGCTGCGGGCGCTGAGGGCAAACAGTAAACCAAGGAAGCCGCCGTAGAGGGCTCCGCGCCACCAGGTGGAGGTGAGAGGGCAGGTGCCGGAGGCACACTGACCGAAGTATCCCATCAGCGCGCCCAGTGCGGCGCCGGTTAGCGTGATAGCGAGGAAACGCAGCACCGGGTGATTCATGCCTTCTTCTCCGGTTGCACCGAGCAGGCTCCGTCGCCCAGGCCAAGCTTGTGCAGGATAATCTCCGCCGGGCAGAAGCCGGTGAAGACCGACTGGATCAGATTGAAGCCGACAAAGGCGGCGAGGAGCAGCCACCAAGAATTGACGAAATGTCCCAGCGAGATGCTCGTGAGGACGAGGGTACCGGCGAGGACGCGGATGTAGGATTCGGTTTTCATGGAATAGGGGTTGACACTTCTATGGCGATATGCGTATATAGGCATGTACGAGAAAACATGTCAAGCCCCGTTACGAAATCCTGACTCCTGATGAAACCCTCTTTGATCTCCGACGAGGCGCTCGAACTCGTGGCGCGCCGGTTTGCCGTGCTGGGCGAACCTATGCGCCTGCGCTTGCTTCGCGCCCTTTTCGATGGCGAGAAGAACGTCTCCACGCTGGTCGAGCTCACTAATGGCACCCAGGCCAACATCTCCCGCCATCTGCAAACCCTGACCGCGGCAGGATTGCTTGGACGGCGCAAGGACGGCCTGGAAGTCTACTACTCGATTGCCGACTCATCGATCTTCAAGCTGTGCGATTTGGTTTGTGGCAGCCTGGAGAAACAGCTCACCAAGCAGGCCGGGGCCTTTGGGACTGGACTAGACCGCTAGCGAGAAGAAGATGGAGCATGCAGGCGCCACTACCGGTGACTGGATGACGAGGCTGGAAGCGGAGGAGCGGAGGTGCCTGTGGGCTCCCCTAGTTCTGTTGCCGTTTCTTGGCCAAAGCTGCAGGATCAGCTTCCTTGCGAGTGAAGAACCCACTCATGCTTGCGTCATTGTGTTCTGCATCGCCTTCGGCGGTGCCTAGACGAGCGCAGCAAGACCGGACCCCTCCTTGCAGCTATAGTTTCAGAGTTGTGCCAAAAGAGCCGGGTTAGTAGGTTTTTGGGCATGACGGCGACTTCCGATCGTGCGCATATCGTCGCCCCACCGCCGCTGATTGCCGCAGCAGCAGTTTTGGGCGGAGAAAGCTGGCGACTGCTGTGGCCTGCTCACCTGTGGCCGTGGTCCCATGCCAAAATTCCGGCGTGGTCGTGTTTTGCCCTGTCTTTGCTATTCGCCGTGCCAGCAGTCGGTCGGATGTTGCAGATCCGGACCGCGATTATTCCCCATCACACCACGACCGGGCTCGTGACCTCCGGTCCGTTTCGCTTTACGCGCAATCCGCTTTTCTGTCGCTCGGGCTTTTGCTCGCCGGAGTGGCGTTTGCGACAAACAGTCTGGCGTTGGCTGTGATGATCGTGCCGTGGTCAATCGTGATGCGGTATGGAGTGATCGCCCGCGAAGAGCATTACCTTGAGGAGAAATTCGGCGAAGACTACCGCGCCTATTGCCGGCGCGTGCGACGGTGGCTGTGAATCGCCTGCACAGTTGCGACTGTCTCTGGATGATGTTTTCCGGGCCACTTCTCGGCTAGCCGAACTGCTCCCCCCCTTCCTATGGTATCAGCACCTGGCTGTTCCTACGCCTGTCTGGCATCGTCCGTTTCTTCGCGTTTTTTTCTTGGTGGACCCAGCCGGCCGGATTCCTCGGTGCGCCGGGTACCTGGCGGGGTGCCCGGTCAAAAGTCAAAGTGAGCACCTGTGACAGTGAGGCAGTGCGTGAGTGTGCCGTCATGTGAATTAGACGATATGGCTCAGTGAATCCGACCAGCTGCTCTGATGAAATTGGCCCTGGCGCGATCCATTGCCGGGCGCCGTCCCCAGTGATGATGACTGGCATCCGATTGTGGATCGTAGCTATAAGCGCATTGGGGCGCGTAGTGAACAGGAGATACGTCGCCGGACGAATTTCGGTCGCATCCTCATAGATGCCCGCGAAGAAAAATGGCCGCTCGTCCTTCAAGTAGATATCGTAGGGCTGCTTTTGGTCGCCTGGGAGCCGCTTCCACAAGGTTATGTGGACAAGTCAAGAAGCGGTTTGGATTGGTGGTTTGAGATCATTCCATAGGAATGGGGGTGGGGTTCGGGGAGGGGCGGCAGCCCCTCCCCGCTCCGGACCAAGTTATGTTGAAACCTCTTCGAACTACGGAACCGGGTCCGGGTGCGCTCGCGCTATAGGCAATACCCGCATTCTGCCGTCGATGCACGATCGTAACAATATACCGCTTGCGGGATATGCCTCTCTCGGTATGTTACTGCCATGGACCTGATCCGGATCTACCAATGCCTCTGCGACCGCACCCGGCTGCGCATGCTGAATCTGCTCCTGCACGGCCCTTTGTGCGTGTGTCACTTCCAGCGAATTCTTGGCGAACCGCAGGTGAAAGTCTCCAAACATCTCGCTTACCTGAAATCCCATGGCTTGGTTGACGTGAAGCGTGAAGGCTATTGGCGGGTTTACAGCCTCGTCGCGAAGCCGACTGGTGCCCTGAAAGCAAATCTGGCCTGCCTGCAGGACTGCGCGGCGGAGGACAAGATCTTCCAGAGTGATACGGAAAAACTGAATCGGCTGCTGAAAAATCTCGATGCGGACAGCCCGCTCTGTTGCACCACCGCCCAACCTGTGAAACTCAAGTCATGAACACTCGCGCACCCTATAAAGTCCTCTTTCTATGCACCGGCAATTCCGCCCGGAGCATCATCGCTGAATACCTTTTGCGCGCCCGCGGGGGCCGTCGATTTGAGAGTTACAGCGCTGGCGCGAAGCCGTCAGGCAAAGTAAATCCCTATGCGATCGAAGTCCTGCAGAAACACTACCTCCTCGATGCGAGCCAGGCACGCAGCAAGTCGTGGGAAGAATACCGGGATGTGAAGTTCGATTTCGTCATCACGTTGTGTGACAAAGCCAAGGAATCCTGTCCGATCTGGCCGGGCCAGCCCGTGATCGCGCATTGGGGTTCCCCCGATCCTGCGGCCTTCGTGGGAGACCACGGCAAGACGCTCAAGCATTTTCTCGACGTGGCGTCCCAAATCAACAGCCGCATTGGTATTTTCACCGCGTTCCGGGACGATCAGCTGAATGAATGGAGCGTCCGAGGTATCGGCGAACAATACCAGTTGGCAGATACGAAATCATCTCCGTCGGCCCAGCCCCCGATCGACCCAAGAACATGAAGACCTTTGTGGTATTCGACAAAGAAGCTTGCTGTGCGGACGGCATCTGCGGGGACAAGATTGATCCCTTACTGGTTGTGCTCACGGCCCAACTGAAGTGGTTGAAAGAGCAGGGAATCAATGCGCGTCGGATCGTTTGTTCTACGAAGTCGAGATCGATTAGGCAAAACGCTTCCGTGAAAGCCGCCCTTAAAGAGCGCGGTGCCGCCGCGTTGCCCCTCATTGTCATTGATGGCCGGGTCGTTCAGAGCGGTTCGTATCCAGTCTCTGAGCAGATCACATCCTGGCTTGGTCGCCCGGCTTCAGAATCGTCAATGTTTGATTCTGCTGCGGGCGCGCTTGCTGGCGTGGCCGCCTCCGTGGCCGCGAACTGCGGATTGGGCCTATCCCTTCAGATCGCAAAAGCAGAGAAGGCCGGTTTGCCCGCAGGGGATATTGCTCGGGCCGCGGAAGTCGGACTGCTGATCTCGGCAGCCAAGGCCTGTGACTTTTGCTGACACTCTAGGAACATGAATACCATCCAGATCTACGATCCACCTATGTGCTGTTCGACCGGCGTCTGCGGGCCTGACGTCGATCCAAAACTCGTGCAGTTCGCTGCCGATTTGAAATGGCTCACCGAACAGGGTGTTCCCGTAGAGCGGTTCAATCTGGCGCAGACGCCGGTGGCCTTCGCCGAGAACGAAGTCGTGCGGGCGGCCCTGACCGAGAAAGGCGAGGCTGCACTACCGCTCGTGGTCGTTAATGGACGAACGGTGGCAAGCGGCACCTATCCGACCCGGAATGAATTAACCGGCTGGCTCGGATTGAACGGGACGCCCGCCAGCATATTTACTCCGGCTGTGGCAGAGTTGGTCGCCATTGGGGCAGCGATCGCTGCAAATTGTGATCCTTGTCTGCGTTATCACACTGGGGTCGCAGAAAAGCTGGGGGTCTCGGACTCTGATATGGCCCGAGCGGTCGAGATGGCCGCAAGGGTCAAAGACGCGCCGCACCGAAACATCATGCGGCTGGCGGCCAAGCTGACGCAGACCGAGCCCGCCGCGGCGGTAACAACCGTCGGGGCCTGCTTTGACGGCGCATCGGCGCCAGGCAATCCCGCCACGGGCTCCTGTTGTTCCGGAACGGAGCGCGCATGAACGCACCCGCTATTCCTGCTCCGGCTCTCGCCGCATTGGTTGAGGCACCGACTCGTTTCCTATTCTTTACCGGCAAAGGGGGTGTAGGGAAAACATCGCTGGCCTGTGCGACGGCAATAGCCCTGGCCGATGCGGGCCAGCGGGT
>CAVRNM010000046.1:0-22044 GCA_963722225.1 uncultured Verrucomicrobiae bacterium | reverse complement strand
GGGGGCGTTGAGACCTGTTTCACAAACCCAGGCACTTCAGAAATACACATCGTCGCCGCGCTCGACCGGATCGGCGAAATGCAGTTGCGTTCTCGGCCTCTTCGAGGGCGTCGTCACCCGGAGCGGCCGACGGCTACGCCCGCATGGCGGAGAAACCGGCATGCACTCTGCTTCATCTGGGTCAGGGCCTGAGCAATGGCCTTGCGGATACCCACGATGCAGACCGGGCGCAGGTGCCGCTTGTAAATCTGGTGGGGCAGCATGCGACTGACCACCTGCGTTACGATACTCCGCTTACTTCCGACATAGAGGCCATTGCACAGCCTTGCTCGAAGTGGGTGCGCACATCTCGGGCACCTTCGGAAATTGGCCGCGACGCGGTGGAAGCCGTATTAGCTGCGCGCACGGCGCCCGGGCAGATTGCCACTCTACCCGGAGTTGATCTTGCGCCGCTGGCAACGCCGATGACTCTGATCATGTTTGATCATCAACCGAGCCAAACCGTCGCCGGATTTCTGCCCGAACGCATCAAGCCCGAAGCGGATTTGCCGAACTTCGGCGACGTAATTCAGCCTGGTCGGTGGATGACCGGAGGGATCGACACCTGCGATTCTGACACTCACTGTGTCGTTCAGAATCGCTGGAAGATGAAATGGGACTGGGCGGGCGGAGGCTTGGGCAGAGGTCCCATTCCAACTGGATTGCTGTTCCAACTCGATCAATGCGTCCCCCCATTGCCGCGGTGGTTTGAATATGGTTTTATCGGGCCTTGCGGGCTCCTCCGTATGGCACGCGCCCGGGACCCAAAGACCGGGGAATTGCGCGGTATGATCGTCGCCGCTCCCTTGTGGATCTCCGCGGCGGACACGAAGGCCCTGTTGGCTGCGTCAAGAAAGTCCGGCGCGCCGCCCCAGCTCCCACCGGTCCAGGATCTGTTTCGCCCGATGGGCGCTTCCGAAGAAATCCCCTCCACCACCTGGCCGTCAGCTGAGTGGATGGCGGAAGCCGCCTTGTTCCTGAGGTGGGGCCTTTTCCCCGATGCGACGGCGGACACCGGTCACGAAAAAGCGTTTGCGAGTTTTATTGAGCGCTCGCGAACCGAGCCGGTGACTGAAACCATGTTTCGCGAGTGCTTTGGATTCGGCTACGAGCACATGCAAACCGAGCTTGGTCATTATCTGGTCACGACCGCGGAGCAACCCGAGCTGCTTGGTTATCCCTTCCTCGGAGATTGGCCACCTCGCGATTCCGAATTCCTGGCGAGAACAGCGACGACGGATGAGATCGGCAGGATCTTGGGCGATTGGCTGCGCATGCAGGGCGATTCCCTTCACGTCGCCAATCCGGAACTGCACGATGCCTACCTGCGTGTAGCCGGCCGAATATTGGAACGGGCCTACCGGGAAGACAATGGTCTCCCGCCCGGCGTTGATCTCCTTCCCGCCGGGGAGTCTTCCGCTCCACCAAGCAACGGCCGCGGGGCAACTCCGGCCGTTGTGCGGCAGCCCTTGGTGGTTTCGGCCGACAAAATCCACGATGCCAGGTTACAGGCTGTCTATGGTCTCTATGCCTACGATGTTGGGGATACCAAACTGGCCCACGCCCTGCTCGTGGCCGCAACCAATGCGGCGGTTCCGCGGCCCGCCGCCTACCTGGTTCTTGCCCGACTGAATTTCCAAGAGGCCGAGGCGTACCCCGCCGCCAACGCCAACCAATATAGCGCTGGGCAAGTTGCCGGAATCCTGGGCCCCCTCCTGGCCATCATAAAGAGGAGCTGGAAGCTCGAAGCCAGCGGCTACAAACTGATGGCAGACACTTGGACGCGTTCGGTCGTGAAGCCGTCGCGTTCCAACCTGGCTGTCCTTCTCGACGGAATTGACCGGTATCCCCTCGATTCAAGCCTCGTCTGCTCTGTCGCCAAGCTCTGTGCGCAATGGGGCTACGTCCCGGAGGCCGAACAGGTGATAGACCGCGGGCTCAAGGTCGCCGGTCAGGATGCGACCCGACAACTTCTGAGTTTGCGCACTTCCCTGCAAGCGATCAAGTAAGCGCTCCTTCGGCCGATTGCAGCCACGCGCCGGCTCTTCGGCGAAAGTCCATCACCGGCGGTGCCATTGACGCGATTGCGCTCCACTGCGATTCAAGGCCCACGCCAATTGACGCGCCCCGACATCCAGATTGGCAGGATTCCTCAGCGCTTTGGTGGGCCCTGCGGGATTTGAACCCGCAACCAAAGGATTCAAGTTGGCGTGCCTTTCGGCACTCCTTGGACTATGTCACCACCCACGGCCTGACCCGTTGCGGGTGACGGGGGTTGATGCGGTAATTAAGGGGGCTGAACCCCTCCGCTAGTCTCTACACCTTCCGGAAGTGAACCTCCGGCTCGGCTCGGCGTTGCCATGCCCCGAGGGCGAAGGTTTCACCGAATTTCCCCGTATCCCAGCACGAGTTTCCCCGATGCTGGCACCATCTTGATGAGTCCTCTGCTCTAACCGTTGAGCTAAAGGCCCGAAACCAAAGAACGAACCGAGGCTGTCGAAGTTAGCGCTGCGTGCAAGCGCCGAGCCTCTCTCCTGTTAGAGCACCGCGGGACGGTCGCCAAGCGGCATCTGGCGGCCAATCAGGCCGCGAGGGCGTGGCAGCGGCGGGCGAGCTGCCGGTCGGTCATCGGTCCGGCGTGCCGCAACAGCCAGATGCCTTCGGGCTCCCAGAGATTCAGGCGCAGAGGTTCGAGCAGCCGCCGGGGCAGATCCGGGTCGGTGATCTGCTGCAGGATTCCCAGCGTCTGGCGCGAGGCGGGCAGGCCGAGCCACTCCAGCACGCCGAAGATCCCGCTGCGTTCGTGCACCGCGGCGATCTCCTCCCACCGCGACCCCGCGGTTCCCCGCAGGCTGACATGTTGCGCCAGAAACGCCGCCAGCGCCGGTGTCGCCGCCAGCTCCGGCAGCAGGGTGGGGCAGCGCACGATGACCTGCAGGGCTCCCAGCCGGCCGAAGCGGAATCTCCCGATAAAGGCCCGCTCCTCCGCGGGCAGGAACTCGGAATAACGGCGCCAGCCGGCGTCGTCCAATGCGACGGCTCCTGAAGCGATCACCTCCTCGGACGGAGTCTCCGGCGCCCAGGCGTCCTCGGCCGTCTCCCGCTCGAAGCGCACCTCGGGCCAGAGCGTGGCGCGCCAGCGCGCGCCGAAATGCGACCAGGAGAGCTCGAGCGGGGCATCAATCGTGAAGCAGGCGAGTAGTTTCATGGGCGCTATCCTAGCCCACAGGGTGAGACATTGCTTGTCCCAGCCTAAAAAACCGGCCAGAATTTTTTGGCATGGACCAGCGCGCATCCCTTTCCCGCCCCCCGCTCGAACGCATGCTCCGGATCCACGAGGAGCTGCGCCGCGACGCCCTTGTCAACTGCACCAAGCTCGTGAGGCTCCTCGAGGTCTGCCGCAAGACCGTCGTGCGGGACATCGCGTTCATGCGCGACCGGCTGGACCTGCCGATTGAATTTGATCCGCGGATCCAGGCGTACCGGTACACCCAGCCGGTGAATGCGTTCCCGACCGTCCAGGTCACCGAAGGCGAGCTGCTGGCGCTGCTGGTGGCGCGGCGGGCGCTGGAACAATATCGGGGGACGCCGTTTCACCGGCAATTGGAGGTCGCCTTTGAGAAGCTGGCGGGAGGCCTGAAAGACCGGATTTCGTTCTCCCCGGCCGACGAATTGCGCGCCGTGTCTTTCAAGAACATCGGCCTCGGCAAGGCCGACCTCACCATCTTCAACCTGCTGAGCACCGCCGTGCTCCGGCAAACCGAGGTGGAATTCGATTACCGCAAGCCGGGGGAGGCAAAGCCGACCCACCGGCAGGTCCGGCCGTACCACCTCGCCCATCGCGAGAATCTCTGGTACCTGATCGGCTTCGATCTGGAGCGGGCGGCGCTGCGGACGTTCGCCCTGCCGCGGATCACCGCGGTCCGGCTGACCGGCAACGGTTTCGTCCGGCCCGCGGACTTCCTGCCGGAAAAATTCTTTGCGAGTGCGCTGGGCATTTTGGGAGGGGACCGCAATTACCTGGTCGTGATCCGCTTCAGAGCCGAGGTGGCCGACCGCCTGCGGGAGCGCGAGTGGCACGAGTCCCAGGAGATGCGCCTGCTTCCGTCCGGCGGGGTGGAGCTGCGCATGCGGTTGGGGGCGCTGGCGGAAATTGAACGCTGGGTGCTGGGCTGGGGCGCCGCGGCCGAGGTGATCGCCCCGGCCGAACTCCGGGCGCGCGTGCGGGGAACCGTCGGAGCGCTCGCGGCCGTGTATGCGGGCCAGGAGGCTGTCGGACTTTCGTCCGGCCAGCCTCCTGCTGACAAAACCGCCCAATCCAACCCGCAATTCCCCTTTGCATCTTCCGGGAAAACCCGCCAATCAAAGCCCACATCATGAATCCGAATTCAGGCGTGTTCATCGGCACCGATAGCGGCGCCACGACTTCGAAAACCGGCGGGGTGTGGGCGGATGGCACCGCCATTTCCACCAAGCTCCTGCAGAGTTCCACCAACGCCCAGGCCGGCACCGGGGCGGTGGTCGGCGGCTGGATTCAAGGGGTGAAGGGATTTCTCGCGGAGAACCGGCTGGCCTGGGACCAGGTGCGGGGAGTGGGACTGGCGATCCCCGGTCCGTACCAGCGCTACGGCGTCCTGGCGCGATCGGCCAATCTGCCGCCGGCCTTCGAGGGCTGGGATTTCCGGGCGGATTACGCGCGGGCGCTCGCGGAGGCGGCCGGCCGGCCGGTCGATCTGTTTGTCGGCAACGACGGCAGGTTGGGCGGAGTCGCGGAAGCCCGCGTGGTGCGCGGCACGGCGCGGGCCTCCGTGCTCATGCTGGCGCCGGGCTCCGGCCTGGGTTGCGCCTACATCGGGCAGGACGGCCTGCCGCTGGACGGCGACACGCTGGCCGGGATGGAGGCCGCGCACATGCCGGCGCCGCTGCACCTGCTGGGCGTCCGGCCCTATCCCTGCGGCTGCGGCCGGACGTGGGGCTGTATTGAGGCTTACACTACAATCTCCGGACTCCCGCACCTGCTGGCCGACCGGCTGCAGGAGCATCCGGAACACGAGCTGGCGCGATCCCCGCTCCCGGTCCGGGAGAAGGTCCTGTCCCTGCGCGGCCGCGCCCAGAAAGGCGATCCGCTGGCGGTCGGGATTTTTGACTTTCAAGCCCGGGCGCTGGGACTCCATGCCGCGGTGCTCGCGCTGGCCCTGGATCCGGGATTCGTGGTCATCGGGGGCGGACTGATGGACCCGGAAGCGACCACCCCGGAATTTCGCGAGCGCTATCTGCGCCTCCTCCGCGAGGCGGCCTTGCCCTACCTCTGGCCGACGCAGCGGGCGACGGTGAAGTTTGTCCCGGCCTCGCTCGGCGAGCTCTCGCAGGCCATTGGAGCCGCCCTGGTGGCGCTTTACTCGGCGTCGGCGGACGGGCCGGGGTCGGCGACCCCGGCTACATGGGCCATCTCGTCCCGTGTGAAACCCGCGTTGTAGCCGGCCTCGGCGAGGCCGGCCGCCCGGGGTCGGTGACCCCGGCTGCGCGTTGTTCCCCGCCGGGCTGCTGGGTAAAAGGGTTGCCCAGACTGGGGGCTGACCCTAACCTCCGGGCTCATCCATGTCGGGAATCTCGACCGAACTGTTCATTCTGGGCCTGTTATTGGTGGTCAATGGGCTTTTCGCCATGGCGGAGATGGCGATCGTTTCGGCGCGCAAGGCCCGGCTGAGGCAGCTGGCCGACGAGGGCGACGAAGGCGCGCGGGCGGCCCTCGAGCTGGCGTCCCAGCCCACCCGGTTCCTTTCCACGGTGCAGGTCGGCGTCACGTTGTGCGGCATTCTGGCGGGAGCCTTGGGGGGATCAACCGTGGCCGGACAGATGGCCGCGTGGCTGGGACGCTTTCCCGCGGTGGCGCCCTGGGCCGATTCCATCGCCTTCGGAGTGGTGGTGGGCCTGGTGACGTTCTGCTCCCTCATTTTCGGTGAACTCGTTCCCAAGCGGATCGCCCTCAGCAACCCGGAACGCATTGCCCGGCTGGTGGCGGGCCCCCTGCAGGGCGTGTCCCGGGTGGTTTCGCCCGTCATCAGCCTGCTCAGCGCCGCCACCGACTTCCTGCTGAAACCGTTCGGCCTGGCCCGGCGCCGGGAAACGCCGGTGACCGACGAGGAGGTCAACATCCTCGTCGAGCAGGGCCTGAAAGCCGGCGTTTTTCACCAGGCGGAAAAGGAGATGATCGAGGGCGTGCTGCGCCTCGACCAGCTGCCGGTCACCGCGATCATGACCCCCCGGCCGAAAATCGTCTTCCTCAACATCGACGACGCCGAGGAGGTCAGCTGGCGCAAGATCGTGGCCAGCGGGCACTCGCATTTCCCGGTCTATCAGGATAACCGCGACCAGGTGCTCGGCATGGTCGCCGTGAAGGCCCTGTGGGCCCATTCCGCCATCGGCCTCCCGACCAGCCTGAAGAATCTCCTCACCCCGCCGCTCGTGGTGCCGGAGACGATGAATTGCGTCCAGCTGCTCGAGTCGTTCAAGAAATCGGGCCGGCACACCGCCCTCATCGCCGATGAGTTCGGCAGTATCCAAGGCATGGTTACACTGATCGATGTGCTGGAGGCGATCGTCGGCGATCTGCCCGCGCAGGGGCAGCGGGACCAGCCCCAGGCCAAGCAGCGCGAGGACGGCTCCTGGCTGATCGATGCCACGCTGGCGACCAATGAGGTGAAGACGATCCTCCACCTCGACGAGCTGCCGCAGGAGGCGGAGGCCGACTACCAGACGCTGGGCGGACTGGTCATGACCCAGTTCGGCCGCATCCCGGTGGCGGGCGATCGTTTCGAGTGGGCGGGCTGGCGTTTTGAGGTCACCGACATGGACCGCCACCGCGTCGACAAGGTCGCCGTCACGCGCCTCCCGCCCCCGGCGGCGAGCGAGGCCGACTCAAGAATAAAGACGCAAGACTGAAGACGGAAGGCGCAGAACGCTGTTCGCTCTTGAGTCTTGGTTCTTGAATCGGGCAAGGCGCGCGGCCGCGCGCCTTAACCGCCGAGCGCCGCGAGGGCCTTCAAGACGTCGGCGGCCTGCTCCTTGGTGGAGGCCTTCAGGTCGCGCCACACAATCCGGCCCTCCTTGTTGATCAGGAAGGACTGCCGGGCCGCGAAGGCTCCGACGGCGGGAACCTCGCGCACCGGGACGCCAAACGCCTGGATGACCGCGCGGTCGTGGTCGGCCAGGAGCGTGAACGGAAAGTGGTATTTCTCCTTGAAGGCCTTCTGCGCGGGCACGTCGTCCGCGCTGACGCCGATCACGGTGACGCCCTTGTCAGAGAGATCCTGATACGCATCGCGCAGGCTGCAGCCCTCGGCGGTGCAGCCCGGGGTGTCGGCCTTGGGGAAGAAATAGACCAGGGTGTAGCCCTTGGCGTACAGCGCCCCCAGGTCGAGTTTGTCGCCGGTGTCCGTCAGCCCGGTGACGGCGGGGGCGGGCGCCCCCACCGCCAGCGGTTCAGCCCGGGCCGTGGTGAACATTGTGAATAGTCCCATGGTGATTAGCCCACCAATGAAAGTGCGCATGCGCCACCAATAGCCAGGAACGGTCCTTTCGCAAATGGCGGCGCCGGTGTCCCGGGAGGCGATCTCCACGAATGCAGCCGGAACAGACTGTCCAGTCGACGTTGTAGGGCGGGGTGACCCCGCCCTACATTCGACCACAGCGTTTCCTCTTCAACCCGGCGCGTTCAGCCGGTCCACGAGCGCGGGCAGTTCGCGCAGCGTCGCCAGCTGCGCGAACCGGCCGGCGGGGGCCGGTGGCGGCGCGGCTTCCTCGCCCTGCCAGAGGAGAGGGTAGGGCACCAGCGCCGCGGCGGCGCCCAGATCCAGGGCGGGCAGGATGTCGGACTTGAGCGAATTGCCGACCATCAGGAACTGCTCCGGCCGGATCTGCCGGCGTTGCAAGACGCGGGCATAGGTCTCGACGTTTTTCTCGGCCACGATCTCGGTATGGAGGAAATGCTGCGCCAGCCCGGATTTCGCGAGCTTGCGCTCCTGGTCCCGCAGGTCGCCCTTGGTGATCAGGAGCAGCGGATAGGTCCGGGCGAGCTGCGGCACGACCTCGGCGACCCCGTCCAGCAATTCCACCGGGTGCGCGAGCATCGCCCGGGCACTGGCGATGATCTCGCGGATTTCCGCCGCGCGAATATCCCCCTCGCTCAGGTCGATCGCGGTCTCGATGCAGGAGAGGGCATGCGCCTTGATGCCGTAACCGTAGAGCTCGAGGTTGCGCATCTCGGTCGCGAACAGCCGGCGGTCGACCGTCGCGGCGTCGTGCCAGCGGCCCAGCAGCGCGCGGTATTTCTCGTGGGCGGCCTCGAAGATCGACTCGTTGTGCCAGAGCGTGTCGTCCGCGTCGAAGCCGATGGTGGTGATCATGCAGTGAATACAAGACCGTCGCCGCCGCCTGAGACAAGAAGCAACCTCTACCGACTGGGGTGGCTCAAGTTTGTTCCCGCCGCGGCAGACTTATAAGCCGGTGATGAGGAAGAAGGGGAGTCTTCTCATAGCGCCGCCGCGCTTCCCGCGCCCGGCGGAACCTTCCTGCTCCCCCGAAGTCACACCCCTCTCGCCCACGGCACTTTCGTGGACGCTTAACCTGAAGTAACTATGACTAAGAAAATCACCATTAGAACCCTCCTCCTCACGATGGTCGCCTGTTCCGGCTTCGCGGTTTCGAGTTTTGCCCAGAGCCCCGGCGCCAGCGCTCCGGCTCCGGCGACCGACACCGGCCGAGGTCTCCTCGGCCAGTCCTATGTCGGCCTCGACTATGGCTACACCGAGCTCCACCGCAACCCGGTGTCGGATCTCCAGGGGATCAACTTCGAGTACAACCAGCCGCTGAACACGGGATTTGATTTCAATCTCGGACTGGGCGACACCTGGAGCTCGCAGCTCGACGGCACCCGCGACCGGCAGAAGACCGTTGATGCCAGCGCCATCGCCTTCGTTCCCGACCTTACCTGGGGCCGCCCCTTCATCGGCGTGGGCGCCGGGTGGACTTGGACCAAAGCCTCCGGCGTGCGGGACGACTCGTTCCTCTACAAGCTTGACACCGGCGTGGAGTTCCAGGTGACGAAAGAGCTCTCGATTACGCCGGTGGTGAGCTACACCAATCCCACCGCGTTGCACGTGGACAACAAGTGGGGCTACGGCGTGAAGGCCAACTACTGGATCACCCGGGACTGGGGCGTGACCGCCGGCATCATGCGCGACAACGTGGTCAATACGACGTTCTCCGTCGGCACGACCTTCCGCTTCTGAACGCGGAACCGTTGGTGGAATAATGTGGGGCGGGGTCGCCGGACCCCGCCAAAGCAGAGATTGCGGTCGGGAGGCGGGGTCGGGCGACCCCGCCCTACATTTACAGAAACCGAGCAACTCGCATTCGCCTTGGTAGGGCCACAGGCTGCTTTCTGTCACCAAACCGGCGCGCACTGGATTCTCCCGCACATATTCCCATTTCTCGGCATAGCTCTCTGGCGAGCGCAGTAGGTGATCAAAGAACTCGGGTTGCCAAATCGGCGAAGAAGCGAGCTTTCTATCGACGAGCGACCGGCGACCCCGCCCTACATTCCCCGCCTCACTCGAGGCCGGTGACGTTCAGATCGCCGGGATAATCGACGCGGAACTTGACGGGCACCTCGCGCTTTTCGCCCGGCTTGAGCTCGAGGCGCCACCCGAGCTGGCCGTCCTCCTCGCGGGTGACCTCCTTCGGCTGCTCCTTCGTGCCCACGTCCTTCTCCGCGGGCGTCAGCAGGGTGACCTCGATCTTCTCCTGGCGCGACACCGGTAGCGGCTCCTTGAATACGACGCGTTCCGCGGTCTGCTTGTGGTTCGTGACCGTGATGAGCACGTCGTAGGTCACGCGCCGGCCCTTGTTGGTCAGCCCAGTGTTCTCGGCGAATCGGTTCACGAGCCGCCGCTTGACCGCGAGGCCGTCGTCGGCGCCGAGCTGGAGCTCGAACTTCTCGCCGGGCATCACGGTCTTGAGGCTGCTGGCGGCGACAAACGTGTCGTCGAGGAACGTGCTCATCGCGCCCGCCAGCAAGGGATAGTCGGTGGCATTGACGGCGTCGGCGCTGAGGAAGGCGGATTCCATCAGCTTTGGCGTCGCCTGGTACTGCAGATCCGCGGCGAGTTTCGCCGAAGCGATGCTGACCTTTTGGACGGTGTTGTTGGCCGGCAACGTGACGGCGACCGGGATCTTGAAGGTCGCACTGGTGGCGCCGACCTCGACCGCGGCGGTGATGACTCCGGCTTCTTTATCTTCCAGGGGTGCGGGCATTACCCGAGATCCCGCCAAGGTGGATTTCGCCAAATAGCCTCTATCCTTGCCTGCCTCTACGACGAATGGGCTCAATGTAACCACCTCGTCGCGCGCCACCTGCGGCCGCGCGACATCCACAATCCACGGAGTCAGTTCCGGCGCCCCGCCGCCGAGGCTCGGACGCGCGGTGGAGAGCGTGAGCGGGATGTCGGTCCAGTCCTCGCCCGTGCCGTTGCGCACGAGTCCATAGTAGGTCAGTTCAACCGCGCGGTCCGCCGCGCGCAAGCGGGCGTCATACGACGGCGCCCAGCTCGCGCCGGGCACGGCGTACTTGAGCGCGAGGTCGAGTCTGCCGGGCGCGGCCACGGCCACGCGCACGGTGACCGTCTTGTAGCTCTTGCCCCGGGCGCCGCGCAGTTCATTCAACTGCTGGGTGACCGCGGTCTGTTTCAGTTTCAGGTCGTCGCGCTGGGTGTCGAGGGCCTGCAATTCGGCGGCGATCTTGCCAAAGGTCTCCTCGGAATATCCGTAAAGCTTCTGCCACTCTTCGAGGGTGGGCCGCGCGGCCGTGCCGCCGCCGTGCGCGGCATCGCCGCCGAGCGGATAGATGACGGTGCCAGTCGACGCCGCCAGCATGCGCTTCACGAAATCGCGCTGGTCGTCGAGGATCTGGGCGCGATCGCCGAGCGACCGCTGCTGCTTCTGCAAGCCGAGCAGTTGGTCCTCGAGTTCCTTGACGGGCTCATTCGGGGTGAAATCCACATAGGCCGTCTGGGTGCTGACGTCGAGGATGGTGGCCGTCGCGGTGCCGTGGCCGGAGGCCTGCAGCGACTCGTCGAGCAAGGCCGCGGGAAGGCGTTCGAAAACGAGGGCATGCTCCCCGGCGGTGAGATCAACGCCCGTCGTGCGCGTGACCACAGCGCGGTCGAGATAAACCGTGGCGGCGGAGAGGCGTGAATCCACCGGGTCGGCGCGCAGCGTCGCAGCGAACGGAAGCAGGAACAGGGCCAGGGGCGAAAGAACACGCGGAGTTTTCATAGGTGGGGAATAGAAATATGATAACGAACAAGACGTTTGACGGCGAGATTTCTTAGGATGTCGATGCAAGCGACTGTAGGGGCGGGGTCGCCGGACCCCGCCTCGTCTGATGAAATGGCGGGGTCAGGCGACCCCGCCCTACAAAGCGTAAGTGGGCGGACCCGACGATTTCCTCACCAATCGTCGCTGCGGAAGGGAGCGGCGGGCAGGCCGGCTTCGTTGAACAGGCTGGCCGAGGGCGCATCCGTCCAGGCGTACCGGACAGCGACCGGCGCGGGCACCTGAGGAGCAGAGACACTGACCGTTGCCCCTTCAATCCGGGCGGACGCCGGGAAGAAATGCCGGTCGGCGCCGGCGACCGTGAAGCCCGTCAGCTCCTGGCCGTGCCTCACCAGTTCGCCTCCGGCGGGTTCCAGGCGCACACGCATGGCCAACCCGGCTGGCTCGGCGGTCTTGAATTGCGGCCCCGACCATTTGCCGGGCAGGCCGTAAACTTGATGTCCGGCGATAAGCGCGAGGCGGCGACCGACCTCCTGTTTGTTGCGGGGGTGGATATTGACCGGGTCGCCGATGTCGATGGCGACCGCCATGCCGGTGCCCGGCAGGCTGAGCGTCTTCGCCTGCGCTTCGCGGAGCCGCGCCCATTCCAGGCCGGTGGGATCGCCCGTCTTCCAATTGGCCAGCTGGACCCATAGGAACGGGAGATCGCCCTCGCCCCACGCGGCCCGCCAGCCCGCGATCATGGCGGCGAACAGCGCGTGGTATTCGCCGGAGCGGGAGGCGTTGGACTCGCCCTGATACCAGAGCACGCCGCGGATGCCGTAGGGCAGAAGCGAGTTGATCATGCCGTTGAAGAGGCAGCGGGGCGCGTCCGGGCTCTCCGGGCTCGGCGGCGGCGGCAGCCAGGGCGTGTTCTTGAGGTGCTGGGCCAACGCCTCCGGACCCGCGGCTTTGGCGGCGGCCTCATCCTTTTGCTGGGCCGCGACGGCGGCCTGGTAGGCGGCCACCTTGTCCGGCCAGCCGACCATGGCGTCGGCCCAGCGCTGGTCGACGACCGCAAAAGCCGGATCACTCTTGAGCGCGGCATCGCTCATCCACGACTCGACCGGCGTGCCGCCCCAGGTGCTGTTGATGAGGCCGACCGGCACGCCGATTTTCTGCGCCAGGTCGCGGGCGAAAAAATAACCGACCGCCGTGAATTGTCCGACCGTGGCGGGGCTGCAGGCCACCCAGGCGCCGCGCGCAGTGTCGGCCGGCTGGGCGGCGACGGCTTGCTCGACCTTGAAATGGCGGATGAGCGGATGATGGGCGGCGGCCACTTCGGCGTCGGCATCGTTCACCCGATAGGTGTCGCCGTGCGGACCCCACACCCGGAATTCCATGTTCGACTGGCCGGAGCACACCCAGACCTCGCCGACGACAATGTCCTCCAGCCTGATCGTATTCCCGCCGCTGACCGTGAGTGGCGCGGGCGCGCCGGGTTTGAGCGGCTGCAGGTGAACGATCCAGCGGCCGTCGGGGTCCGCCGTGGCCTGCACGGTCTGATCCCGGAAATTCACGGTGACCTTCTCGCCGGGCGCGGCGCGACCCCAGACCGGCACGGTTTGGTCCCGCTGGAGCACGGCGTGATCCGTGAACAATGGCGCCAGGGTGACATCGGCGCGGGCAGTGAGCGAAACAAGGGCAAGGAGCATGATCAAAAGGCGGGGCATTGGCGTAAACCTAAACCTCCGCACCGGGAGCGGCAAGGCCGGAGGAATCGTGTCGCCCGGACCCGCAATCTTTGGCAAGATGGCGGATCATGCGGGCACTGGCTGACCAGGTCGTCATTATCACCGGAGCGTCTTCGGGCATCGGCGAGGCGGCCGCGCGGCGCCTGGCCCGCGGCGGAGCGAGGCTTGTCCTCAACGCGCGGCGGGCGGAATCGCTGGCGGCCCTTGCCCGCGAGCTCGACCCGGCCGGGGCGCGCGTGCGCGCAATCGCCGGCGACATCACCGATGCCGCCGTCCGGCAGGGGTTGGTCGACGAAGCCCTCGGCCATTTCGGCCGGATCGACGCCCTGGTGAACAACGCCGGCTACGGCACGCGCGGGCCAGTGGAGCGGGTGCCGGTCGACCTCATCCGCCGCAATTTTGAAACCAATCTGTTCTCGCTCATCGCGCTCACGCAGCTGGTCGTGCCCCATTTGCGGGAGCGCGGCGCGGGCCGCATTGTCAACATCGGTTCGGTGGCCGGCCGCATCGCCCGGCCGTTGTCCTCCGTCTACGATTCCACCAAGCACGCCCTCGAGGCGATCACCGACGGCCTGCGCGGGGAGCTGGCCCCGTTCGGCATCGAGGTCGTGCTGATCCGGCCGGGCTTCATCCTAACCGGATTCGTGGACGCGGCCAACGCGGTGTCGGCGCCGGTGATCGAGGATGCCGGACCCTATGCGCCATATGTCGAAGGTTTTCGCACGGCCTACGAACGTGCCCATCGAATTGCGGGGCAACCCGACGACATTGCCCGGCTCGTTGAGAAGGCCCTCACCGCCCGCCGTCCGGCGCCGCGCTACGCCGGTCCGGGGCACGCGAAATTCCTTCTCTTCCTCAGGTGGCTGCTGCCGGCGCGCGCGATCGACCGTGCGGTGCGGCTGCGGAAAGTGTAGGGCGGGATCGCTGGATCCCGCCATTGCGCCGTTCAAGGCGGGGTGCGGCGACCCCGCCCTACAAAGGAAGAAGCTGTCCGGAAACTCCGTTGCGCTTTCCGGTGGAGGGCGCTGCGCGGTCAGCGCCACTCGAGAATTCGGCGGCGACAGCGCGCCGCCCTCCAAATCTCTGCAGCTTTCGGACCCCTAGGGATGTGCCGTTCGCCCCGCCAGAAACTCCCGCAGCTCCCGCGCGAGCTTCGGGCCGAAGCCGGGGACGTCCTGGATCTCGGCGGCCGCCGCGGTGCGAAGCTTGTCGATGGAGCCGAAGTGCTCCAGCAGCGCTGACCGGCGGACCGGGCCGAGGCCGGCGAAGTCGTCGAGAATGGACTCGCGGATCTTCTTTGAGCGCAGGTCGGCGTTGTAGGTGTTGGCGAACCGGTGGGCTTCGTCGCGCAGGCGCTGCAGCAGCTGCAACCCGGGGTGGTTGAGCGGCAGGTTGAGCGGCGATCGGTTGTCGGCGAAAATGATCGTCTCGTGTTCCTTCGCCAGTCCGATGAGCGGCGGCGGGGTCAGCTCGAGCGCGGCGAACGCCTTGAGCGCGGCGCCGACCTGGCCTGGCCCGCCGTCGATGACGACCAGGTCGGGGAACGGTTTTTTCTCGTCCGCCAGGCGCCGATAGCGCCGGCCGACAACCTCGGTCATCGCGCGGAAGTCGTCGTTGCCCACGAAGCTCTTGATTTGGTAGCGGCGGTACTGGTTCTTGTCGGGCCGGCTGGCGGAGAAGTGCACCATCGAGGCGACCACGAACGTGCCGGAGATGTGGGAGATGTCGAAGCACTCGAGGTGGACCGGCGGCGCGGGGAGCTGCAGCGCCTCGGCCAGCAGGCGTGGCGCCACCTCGTCCGGGCGCGGCAGCGACGGGGCGCGCTCATAGCGGCGCGTCTTGGCGAGCGTTTCCTCGAGCGCGAGCACGACGTCGCGCAGCCGGGCGGCGCGTTCAAACTCCTGCCGGGCTGAAGCGGCCGACATTTCGCCGCGGAGCGTGCCGAGCCACTCGCGGCTTTTGCCCTCGAGGAATTCGCACGCGGCGTCGACCCGGCGGCGATAGTCGGCGGCGGTCACCTCGTTGGCATGGCCATAGAGCTCGGCGCGCACGTCGTCGTAGAGCCGGTAGATGTCCCCGGCGATTTTGACCGGATGGGCGTCGCCGAGCAGCACGCCGAATTGCCGGCGCATCTCCGTGAGCGTCCGGCGGACGAGGGTGCTATAGGCGAACGGCCCGAAATAGCGGGAGCGTTCGTCCTTGCGCAGGCGGGTGAGCACGAAGCGCGGCATCTCGGTCTCGACGGTGACGCGCACGAGGAGGAAGCGCTTGTCGTCTGTGAAATCGGTGTTGTAGCGCGGCTTGTACTGCTTGATGAGCCGGCCCTCCAGGAGCAGGGCCTCCGGCTCGGATCGCACCTCGATGATGTCGAAGCTGGCGATCAAATCCACCAACGCGCGGATCTTCGGCTGCGGCGTGAAATTGCGCGAGGGCTGGAAGTATGAGGAAACGCGCCGCTTCAGGTTCTTCGCCTTGCCCACGTAAAGGATGCGCCCGAGCCGGTCCTTCATCAGGTAGACTCCGGGGCCGTCCGGCAGGTGGCGGACCTTCTCCTTGAGGCTCGGAGAATCCTCCGGCGCGGGGGACGCGGGTGGGGTGGGGGCTGGCATTTTCGACAAAATACACTAGCGTGGTAGCGTTCCGCAAAGCATCTATGGCGAACAGCAGAATTTCCGATTCAAATCCGGCCCCTGATCCGGGTCCGACGGCGCGCAGCCGGCGCTTTGAGCTCCTGACCCTTGGAGATGAACTGCTTCTGGGATTGACGGCCAACACCCACCTGACGTGGATTGGCCAGCAGCTCGGTCGCCGGGGTGTGGAGCTGGCGCGCAATGTCACCGCCACCGACGAGGCTGCCGCCATCGTCGCGGAATTGCGGGGGAGCTGGGCGCGCTCCGATGTCGTCATCACCACGGGCGGACTGGGCCCCACCTGCGACGACCGCACGCGCGAGGCGGTGGCGGAGGTGATCGGGCAGAAACTCGTGTTTGATCCCGGGATCGAGCGGACCATTGCGGAGCGGTTCACCAACCTGGGCCGCAAGATGACGCCGAACAACTTGAAGCAGGCCTACCGGTTCGAGCGCGGCGAGGTCCTGGCCAACGCCAACGGCACGGCGCCGGGGCTCTGGGTGGAACAGGGGGGCAAGGTGCTGGTGATGCTGCCCGGCCCGCCGAACGAACTGCAGCCGCTGTTCACCGAGCAGGTCCTGCCCCGTCTGGCGCGGCTGGGGTTCATCCGGGACGGGGAGGCGTACGTGCAATTGCGCACGGCGGGGGTGGGGGAATCTGCGCTCGAAACGAAGCTCCAGCCCATCTTTGACCGGAGCGGCGAGGCGCTGAGCGTGGCGTATTGCGCGCACCCGTGGCGGGTCGATGTGCGGCTGAGTTCGCCGTCCGACCGGCTCTCGATGCTGGAACTGCAATCGATCGCGGACGAATGCGCGGCCCTGCTCGGCGAGGACTTTGTGTGCTACGGCCACGACTCGCTCGCCCAGGTGGACGCGGACCTGCTGCGCGCGCAGGAAAAAACGCTGGCGGTGGCCGAATCATGCACCGGCGGCCGGCTCGCCAACGTGTTCACCGACGTCTGCAGTTCGGCCAAGTTTTTCCGGGGAGCGGTGGTGTGTTATGGCAACGACGCGAAGATGCAGATTCTGGACGTGCCGGAAAGCCTGATCGAGCAGCACGGCGCGGTCAGCGATGAGTGCGCGGTCGCGCTGGCCACCGGCGTGGCGGAGGTGCTGGAGGCGGATTACGGCCTCGCGATCACCGGCTACGGCGGGGCGGGCGGAGACGCGAGGAAGAACTCCGGCAGCACGATTCACGTCGGCCTGCATTCGCCGCAGGGCGTATGGTCGAAGCAGCTGAATTATGCGGCGGCGCGGGCCATGGTGAATGACCGCGCCATCACCGTGGCGCTCGATTGGTTGCGCCGCGAGTTGCTGCGGGCCGCCCGCCATCGCAGCGTGCCGCCGCGGCGGGCGACGCTGGACGAGTAGGTTTTCGCGGCCGCGAAAACCTCGGGCGGATCGATGCAGCCTCAGCTGCCAAAGCCGGACGGCAAGAAACTTGGTGCCGGGGTCGCAATCCTCCGCCAAGCCTGCTGATGTTGAGCGACCACACCCTGCCTCCGGCCGCTTCCTTGCGGACAATCAGGTTTTCGCGGCCGCGAAAACCTAGCCCAGCAGATTTCGCAGCGCGGCGAGATATTTCTCCTGCGTGCGCGCAATGACCTCGGCGGGCAGCGCCGGCGCGGGCGGTTTCTGGTCCCATTTCAAGCCAATGAGGTAATCGCGCACAAACTGCTTGTCGTAACTTGGCGGCGATTGGTTGACGGCGTAGCTCTCTTTCGGCCAGTAACGCGAGGAGTCGGGGGTGAGGATCTCGTCGATCAGATAAAGCCGGCCCGCCGCATCCGTGCCGAATTCGAATTTCGTGTCGGCGAGGATCATTCCGGCCTGGGCCGCCCGCTCATGGCCGAACCGGTAGAGCGCCAGGCTGACCGACTTGACCTGTTCGTAAAGCGCGGGGCCGACGAGGGCGGCGCCCTGGGCGTCGTCGATCGGTTCGTCGTGCTGGCCTTTCGGCGCCTTGGTGGTCGGGGTGAAGATGGCGTCGGGCAGGCGCTCGGCCTGCCGCAGGCCGGCGGGCAGCCGGAGGCCGCAGACCGTGCCGGTTTTCTGGTAGGAACTCCAGCCGCTGCCGACGAGATAACCACGCACGACGCATTCGATGGGCAACGGCTTCAGCTTTTTCACCACCATGCTGCGAAGCTGCAGGTCGCGGGAGAGCCCGTATCTGTCCGCCAGCAAGCCGGTTTGGTCGGGCAGGAGATGATTGGGGATGAGTTTCTGCGCCTGGGCGAACCACCACAGGCTGATCTGCGTCAGCACGATGCCCTTGCCTGGAATTCCGTCGGGCAGGATCACATCGAAGGCCGAGAGCCGGTCGGTGGCGGCGATCAGCAGGGCGTCGCCCAGGTCGAAGATCTCGCGCACCTTGCCGGAGGCGAGCTTGGGGAAGGGGAGCCCGTCGATCTGCGTGACGGCGTGCGGAGGGATGGCGCTGGCGATGTCGGAGAAACTCATGGGCGGCGTTGGTCGGAGACTGCTGGCAGGCGAAAGCTACCATTGGCGGAGACGGATTCGCGGGCAAGCCTGCTCCTGCGGATTCCGGACTGAAAAAAGCCTTGCTTGACCAGACCCGCGCCCTAGGGTGCCCGACTCGGCACTCCGGGTCCCCATCGTCTAGCCCGGTTAGGACACCACCCTTTCACGGTGAGAACCGGGGTTCGAATCCCCGTGGGGACGCCAAATTTTAAGGCCCGTAACTACAGTGAGTTACGGGTCTAATTGTTTTATTAGGCCAAGAGTAAGAATGGAGATAAGAATTGAAACGTCAAGCACTGGCGACGTTTGAGGATGACGTGGAAGATGCGAATGCGCCTCCAGTTTCGACAAGCGGAGGAGCAAGGGGAAAGCCTCAAAAGAGACCGGCCGGTGTTCGGGGAGCCCACCACCGGGTATTGGGTCAATTAGCTTCGGAACAGCAGTCTTCATCCGGTGCTGTATGACTCAACCGGGTTCGAATCCCGGTGCGAACTGCGGATAGCGTTGCGAATTGACCGGAAGGGGCGGATGCGATTTCTATTTTCTGTGTGGCTCAGAAATTCTCCCCGCTAGAAACTCCCCCACCGTTCATCATCCCTGTCGGCTGCGCTTCTGCACTTCTCGATCATCTTCTTTAGTCGCCTGTGAAGTCTCCCCTTTATGTTTGGATCCCCGTCGGGATTCTTTTTGCCGTTGCCACGGTTTGGATCAATTACGAGGTCAAGGTTAACATCCAGTCGGCCTCCGGTAATCGCGCCACTCGGCAATTGGGGAATATCGAGGTCGGGAAACTTGCCCCGGAATTCTCTGCGCAGGATCTCGCTGGCCAGACCGTCAACCTAACCGGCTATCGCGGGCAGAAGGTCGTCCTGATCGACTTCTGGGCCACTTGGTGCGGACCGTGCCGGATGGCAATGCCCGGACTTCAAAGCTTGAAGGACGAATTTGGAGCGGGGGGGCTGGAAATCCTTAGCGTCAACCAGCGCGAGTCGGCTGAACAAGTGGGTGACTTCATTAGAAAGAAGGACGATCGCGAAGGAGTTCCACCGCGTAAGTGAAGAGCGGCAGGCGGACCCTGATGTTGGACGAATCAAGTCGAGCAATAAATGGATCGTCGTGGTCTTGCCTGCCCCGTTGGGCCCAAGAAACCCGAAAATCTCCCCCTCCTGAACTTCCAGGCTCAGGCTCCGCACGGCTGTGACTCTGCCTTTGCCTCTCCAGCCACCGCGGTAGGTCTTGCTCAGGTTCTCAATACGAATCGCTGGCATGGGCGCTATTTCTTTAGGAGTCCCTCGATCACCCGGCGCAGGTCGCTGTCGCCTGGGCTGTATCCGACCCGGATCCATCGGACCACCCCCATCTTGTCAACAAGCAGCAGCGTCGGGATGCCGTGGACAAAATACTTGGCGGCGACCGCAGCGTCCGGGTCCAGAAGCACGTGAAACCCGTACCCCTTCCGCTTTCGACATCGTCCAAGAGACCTTTGCCAGCGCGGTTGCCAACATCGATGGTCTACGCGACCACTCGAAATTCGGGTCATGGTTATTTGGAATTGCCCATCAGCGGTGTGTGCAGCAATTCCGACGCCAGCGACGGGTCGATGCTCTGTTTACCGAGATGGCACCAGGCGGCGATGATCCCGATGATGCCACGCCCGATCCATGTGCCGCGCTGCTGCGTAAAGAGCAGGCGGAGGCATTGCTCGCCCTCGTCGATCAACTGCCAATCCCACAGCGATCGGCCTTGTTGTTGCATGTGCTCGAAGGTTTTTCCCTCGATGAGATCGCCGCCGTCTCTCGTGTCCCGGTTGGAACAGTTAAATCCCGCCTCCATAGCAGCAAACGCATCTTGCGGCGGATGCTGCAGCAAGAAAGCATATGAACCAGAATCTCCATGACTGGTTGCTTGCACGGCATCGGGAAGTAACGCCGCAACTTGACGCGATCCGCCTTTACCGCGTCGGCGAGCGCCCTTTCGCCAGCGATTCCTGCAGGATCAAGCAGGTGCGTTTCCTAAGAGTTCCTACGTGAGCAATCGGCAGCGGGCTGGCGCTGGCCTTCTGACTGGGGCGTCGATCGCGCCGCCCGCCCCCGAGTGCAACGTTACGCCTGTCTCGTTGTCCCGGTGAAGGCGGCCCCCGCGCCAATTCCGCCGGGCGCGTTCGGCCTGCCCCGGGGGGCCGCTCGGGATTCGAGGCGATCCAATCGCCGCCGATTTCTGCAAGCGCGATATTGCGGTTCTCTTTGCGCCTGCTTTGCTGCCCGGACATTCGTGATTGGCTGGGTCGTGGCGGTCCCGATCGAGCCACAGCGGCGGGCGGCGCTCATGCCGTTGCGACTTCGTCTGGGCGTTCTGGTGGCGGCGGCTCTTATCGGTGTTGGCATCGCCCTTACACCGAGATTCGAGTACCGCCTGGCCGATGAAATCTCTTGGTCCGATGCAATTAAAGGGCCGGCTGAAAAGGAGGGAGCGCTGCTGAAGCGCTTCCAGGAAGTCTTGAACAAGGGCCAATCCACCAGGAACAGCGAAGCTGCGGCCAATCTGGTTCATGATGAAATGATCCCATTTTACCAGAACTGGAGGGAGCAAGTCGGCGCTCTGCAACTGGAGCCCGGACTTTTGACAGACCGCCGTCGCACACAATTTGGTCATATCCTTGAGATGATCGCGTCAAGTTATCAGGACCTTCTGGCGGGCCTCAAAAGCAACAATCCGGCGGCGTTGGACAATTTTATGCGGGAGCAATGGCGAAGCGGGATGGCGGGCGCGGGACGATTGCCTAGCCATCGTCCGAATCAGCCGGCCCCGCTGAAACGAACGGCGAGATCACCCCACACCAGGAGACACCATAACACTCCTAACAGCGTCAGGATGGTGAACAGGATACCCATCAAGCGCGCGCCACTGCGAAATGCATTCCACGCGCTCCAACCGGCACCAAACGTGAGCAGGGGCGCGAGCAGCGCCATGACGACCGAAAACACGTGTTCTCCCCAACTGGGAGGTCCGAGTCCGAGCATGACGATGGCTGCCAGGAATGCACCGAGGGCGATAAGGAAAATCACCATCCGGCGGCGTTTTACCGCGGGACTGACCGGATTGGCGGGTGGCGCGAACAGCGGGGGCAGGGATTGCACGGCAGGCGCAAGGCGCGCGAGATCCTCGCGCAGCCTCCCGCGCCGCAGATGCCAAGCGAAGGCCTCGATCGGAATCCAGCGGCGCTCCGCCATCACCGCTTGTTGCTCCTGGTTGTAGATTGGAACGAAGTACCAGCCGAGGCCACGCGCCGCGGCGAGATTCGCGGCTCCGGAACCACTGATCGGGTGGAGCGTGACGAACCCCTCGTGTTGCCGGTCGAGGCGCAGTCCGGCCACGTCGGTCCAGGGCGCGGCGAGATTCATGCCGATCTGCCGCAGCCGCACGCCCTCCGCCGTCAATTCGAGGCGCGCGTAGGAAATCAACGCGTGCAGGCCGAGCATCATCAGGGTCAGGATCGCGAAGAGGAGCGCGCCGGCGGATCGATTTTCCACACTGTCGGCGAACACCCAGAGGCCGGCTGCCAACACGAGCATCGGACCGAAGACCATCCAAGGCATCGCGCGCCGCCATGGTCCGACGTGGTAGATGCAGCGTTTCATGGCTTTCGGGGTCGGCGTGGTTCCCATGGGTTCTGGCGAAATCTTAAGCGCCGCACGCTCAGCCGAGCCTGATCGCGAGTGCCGCCACTTGCTTCTTGAGCTCGCGCATCCGCCCGTCCTGCTCGGCAAAGGTCAGATCGTCGGCACGCGCCCGGTCGGCCACACTGAAGCCGGGGAGCGGGACCGAGTC
>CAVRNM010000045.1:0-4438 GCA_963722225.1 uncultured Verrucomicrobiae bacterium | reverse complement strand
AGTCTGAAACAACGCCCAGCGTCCTGTCGGATGCGTCCGCGGCGTACTTTTGGAAAAGCCGGCGGGAGATCGCGATGGTGTCCCCTTCCGGCTTGGTCGGATAGGCTTCGTGCTGGCAGGTCCAGGCGAGATCTTTCTCGCGGATCTGCGCGCGCACCGCGGCGACGTCGACCGCCTGGCCGGAGGCGAGTGCGGATTGCAGAGCGCCGAGCCAGAGCTGCCAGCGTTGATAATAGAAGGTGCCGACCAAACCGGACCACTGCCGGTTGGCATAGTCGGTGACGGCGTCCTGCCGGTTCCAGGTCGTCAGCAACTCACGCGCGTTGCGCTCGCACAGGTCCTGCTCGTCCGTCGTCGTGCCGTTGCTGCGGGCGTCGGCCAGCCATACGCCGAGGAGGAATTCCCGGCGCGAGGCGAGCAGGGTGTCGAGATCGCGGATCAGGCCGAGCATCCGGCCGCTCAGCTGGCCTACCGTGGCGGCGTCCTTGCGCGCATACGCCTGGATGGTCGCCCGGTGGTAGCGCCCCGCCAGATCGGCCAGCACCTGCCGGCTGACGTCAGCCAGGTCGTAGCGATAGCCGTCGCTGGCGCCGCAGGCATCCGCGGCCTCGAGGAACAGCCTCCAGGCCTCGGCGACGCGGGTGGTGTCATAGTACGGCTGGGTCGAGCCCCAAAGCCGCGCCTTCGGATAAGGATCGAGCGAAGGGCGGGCGCAGACCACCGAATTCAGCGGATAGTCGACGACGGCGGAACCATAAACCGTTTCGCTCAGGATCTTCAGGGCGCGTTGCGCCGACGGTGCGGCCGCCCCGTACCGCCGCTGGCCGTAATCGTCCAGCCAGCGCGTGGCATCGGGCGCCTCGTTGCGCCAGGCGTTGCCCAAGAACATCTCCCAGAGCAGCGGCTGCGTCTCGCTTCCTTCCATCAACGCGCCAATGCCGCGCATCTGGCCCTGGCCCGGCCCGGCTTCAGCGAGCGCCCGGACCGGGGCGGCGCGCAGAGATTCCAGCCGGCCCGCCAGGCCGACGTTGCCCCCGAAATTGTGGATCGTGCACCACAGCCACGGCGTGTGGCCGAATTGTCCCCGCTCCCGCCAATTCTCCTTGGCCTCGCAGAACAGGTCGAGGACCAGCAGTTTTGATTTGTCCAGGGCGTCGATCATCGGCTGGCGGGGGTTGTCCTGCCACGACTGCAGCACCCAGGTCACATCCGGCCGGGCTTTCGCCATCGCCCCGAAAATCGCCTGGCCGCAGGCCGCCAGGTCGATGCCGGTCGTGCTGCCTCCTTCGTGAAAGGGATCCGCCGCGAGGAATCGCGCTCCCCCCAGGAGCCCGGTCTGCGCATCATAAATCGCCGCTGCCATTTGCGCAAAGAGGGGGTCGAGCGGATCGAGCATGTCCGGCCGCTTTTCGCCGCCCCACTCTCCCTGCGGGTGAATCTTCGCGGCCGGAAAGCGCGTTTTGAAGTCGGAAGGCACGATGCCGTAGTAACCCTGCAACACCGGTTCCAGGCCGAGCTCGCGCATGCGGGCGACGATTTTCCGACCGAGGAGGCTGCGCTTTTCCACCAGCGCCGGCGGCACCGGCCCGCCGTAATCCTCGATATTGGACATGTATTGCCACGGCTGATGCGAGGGCAGGCACAGCCAGCTTCTCACCGCGGAATCGGAGTAGCCGAACTTCTGGAGGGCATTGATCCAGACCTGCTCCTGCCCCTCGATGATGAGGGCGAGGTTCACGCCTTTGAGGGCGAGGAAATCAAGCTCGTGCTCCCAGCGGGGCCAGTCCCACCACGCCATCGTATAACCATGCGTGCAGTAATTGTAGGCGTAACGGAACGAATAGGGGCTGGTGACGCGGATTTTCCGATCCACGGGCGGCAACATTTTCGGCAGGGCCAGCTGGTTTCCGCAGTTCCAGGAGATCTCGCAGCGGCCGTACTCTTCCAGGTAGCGGTTCAGGGCCGACGCGAGGGCGACGCCGTTGTTGCCCCGCAAAACGACCTGGTCGCCGCGACTTTCAATCTCGAAAACATCGCGGCCGTCGGCGGGAGGAATAACCTCCACGGCAAAATCGGCGGCGTGCGACGGAATGATGCGACTGATCAGCCCGACCGCCGCCTGCTTCGTGGTGATCGGATCCGACGGTGGGGAGCCTTGGGCGGACTGCGCCGACATCATCGACTGGCCGGCGACGAAGATTGCCAAAAAAAGCGGCGTATGGATGGCGTGCGATGTTTTCATGACTTTAATGCCTTTGCCGGGCAGCCGATCAGGAAGCGGGCGGTGCGGGAGGAAGCGCGATGGCACGGAGATACTGCCGCCACGCTTCAGGCGGAAGGATGCTGCGTTTGTCCTGTTCTGCGGCGGCCGCGACGAGCAGCTCGAGCGAGGGAACGATGGGAAATTCAACCGCAGCCGGGCCGGGCTCGCTCGCCCGATGGAGCCGGCCGCTGAGCGTTCTTACCCAGTTGTCGTCGGGAGCATGGCAGGAGAGAAGCGCTTGCACGGCGTCCTGCCCCACGACGCTGAGGTCGGCCATTGCCTGGGCGACGCGGGCCGTGTCGTTCCCTGCAGGGGTTTTCCCGGCCAGGAAGCCGGCGACCTGCCGGCCGGCGGCATTCCAGATTCCGAGCTGCTGGACGATCATCGCGGCCTGATCGCGATCAAGCGGACCTGGCTTAAGCAAAAACCGGTTCACCGATTCGGCGAAGTTCCGCGCCGCGGCGCTGTCCGGCCGGGCACAGTCCGCCAGATTCGTAAGGGGAGAGGATTGCACGACCTCGGGTTGGAGCCCGCCCCGACGGTAGTCCTTCACCGGCTCGACAATATCAGCGAGGGTCCGGAGAGCCTGCGTGTCGACGGATGTGGCCTGGTCGCCGGCCAGGCGCCGCACCATGAGTCCGTGATGCTTCTCCCCGTCGAGGCCGGCCTCCTCCAGCCGGACGCTGACGACCGCCAGCCGGCGGTACATGTCTTCCACGTCGCGGACCTCCCGGGGCGACCAAAGGCGCTCGGCGATCGCGGCGGTGCGCGGCCAGATGCGAGAATCGATGGTTTCGGGCGTCACCCATTCCGCCCACATTGTCGCTTCGCCGCCGAGGACGCGCCGCTGTTCTTCGATCGTGAGCGTGGTCGCCGCGGGCAGCGGGTCGTTGAGGTAGTGTTCGAAAGCCGGATGGATCAGATCGATATAGAAGCCGTTCGAGAGGATGCCGCGGTATCCCTGGCGCGCGGCGGTGGCGAGCGACTCAGGCCCCCGCCATGAATGGATGATCGCGCTCCGCGGCAGGTCGGGATGCAGAACCTCATCCCAGCCAATCAGCGTCTTGCCGTGGCGCGCCAGGATCGCGGACACGCGGCGGTTGAACCAGGCATGCAGGTCCGCGTTGTCCTTCAGCCCGTGTTCGCGGATGAAAGCCTGGATGCGGGGATTGGCATTCCACTGCACCCCGTTGTTCTCGTCGCCGCCGATGTGGATGCAGGCATCCGGAAACAGCTGCGCCATTTCACCAAGAAAATCGTCCAACAACCGGTAGAGAGACTCGTTCGTGGGATCCAGCACCGGGTTGAAAACACCCCAGTGGCGTTCGATCGCATAGGGACCGGGCAGGCTCGCCAGTTCCGGATGGGAGACGGCCCAGCTCGTGGCGTGGCCGGGAAGGTCGAACTCCGGCACCACGCGAATAGCGCGGGCCTGCGCATAGGCGACGATCTCCCGGATCTGGTCCTGGGTGAAATAGCAGCCGTCCGAGCCGCTGGATTGCAGCTCGGGGTGAGTCCGGCTTTCGATCCGGAATCCCTGGTCGTCGGTGAGGTGAAGGTGCAATACATTGAGTTTAACCAGCGCCATGCCGTCGAGGTTGCGCTTGATCACATCGATCGGCTGCCAGTGCCGCGCCACGTCAACCATCAGGCCGCACCAGGAGAACCGGGGCTGATCGCGGATGCTGACGACCGGCAGGAAATAGCCGTCGGCGTCCTGGTTGAGCAGCTGGAGCAAGGTTTCCAGCCCGCGCAGCGCGCCGACCGCGGTGGGGGCGCGCAACGTCGCCTGACGGGCGGTGACATCGAGGGTGTACGATTCGTCTTCATCGATGGACGGGATCAGGTGGCCCGATTCCCGACAGTCGATCACCAGCGTGGCGGAGGCCGCGGAGGAGACCGCCGGACGGTCCAGCTTCAGAGCGGTCCGCGCCGCCCAACGGCGCAACGCGCGGGAGATGGCGGCCTGCAGGCGCGCATCGTCGTAGCCGCCCACAGCGACCGCAAACGCCTCCGTCAGGCGCAACCGTCCGGGGAAAAAGCGAAGTTGCGCCGGGACCGGCATCAGATCGTGTTCCATGGGGGTGGTGGAATCGGTTGGCCGCGCCAGCGTGATCGAAGCAAAAAAACCGATCGCCAGCATCGCCGCCAGCCGCAACCGGCGGGGACCGGACC
>CAVRNM010000044.1:0-21214 GCA_963722225.1 uncultured Verrucomicrobiae bacterium | reverse complement strand
GTGCTGCGCCACTGGGGCTTCCGCGTCTCGGTCGCGACCCGGGGCGAGAGCCACCAGGCCTTCGCCGAGCGGCTTCGGAGCCGACTGGGTCGGCGGCGCGCTCGACCGGCCGCCCGAACAGCTCGACCGGGCGATCACCTTCGCGCCGGCCGGCGACGTCGTGATCGCGGCGCTCGGCGCGCTGCGCAAGGGCGGCGTCGCCGCGATCAACGCGATCCACCTCGACCACATCCCCCAGTTCGACTACGACTCGCTCCTGTGGGGCGAGCGCGAGCTGCGCAGCGTCACCAACATGACCCGCGCCGACGCCCGCGACTACCCGCCCTCGCCACCATGGACGGCATGCGCATCGTCGGCGACCTGTTTGGCGCCGGCAAGATGTTCCTGCCCCAGGTGGTGAAATCCGCCCGCGTGATGAAGAAATCGGTCGCCTACCTCACCGCCGTTCATGGACGCCGAGCGCGCCGCCGCCCGCGCCGGAGGCGCCGGCCAGGCCGATGCCGCCCGGCACTCGGGCAAAGGCCGCGTCCTGCTGGCCACCGTCAAAGGCGACGTCCACGACATCGGCAAGAACATCGTCGGCGTGGTGCTGGCCTGCAATAACTACGTGGTGACCGACCTCGGGGTCATGGTGCCCTGCGAGAAGATTCTCGCCGACCGCGCGCGAGCAACAGGCGGACCTGATCGGACTTTCGGGCCTGATCACTCCATCGCTCGATGAAATGGTGCATGTCGCCCACGAAATGAGCGCGCACCGGTCTCACGGTTCCACTGCTGATTGGCGGAGCCACCACGAGCGCGGCCCACACGGCGGTGAAGATCGCGCCCGAGTACGCCGCCGGGGTCGTCCATGTCCTCGACGCCTCCCGCGTCGTCAATGTGGCCAGTTCCCTGCTCAACCCCGGGCACAAGCCGACGTTTCTCGCCGACATCGCCGCCCGGCAGGAACGCCAGCGCGATGAATTCGCGGCCCGCCGGTCGGGCCCGCCGTTGCTCGCGCTCGCCGAGGCCCGCCGCCGGTCCGCCCCGGTCGATTGGAGCGCCACCGACATTCCCCGGCCCGAATTCCTTGGCCCAAGCGTTTTCGACCCGGTGCCGCTCGAAGAAATTGTGCCCTACATCGATTGGGGCCCGTTTTTCAGCGCCTGGGAGCTGCCCGGCCGCTTCCCGACCTGCTGGCCGATCCCATCGTCGGCCCGGAAGCCACGAAACTCCATCATGATGCCCGGGCGCTCCTCGACCGGATCGTCACCGAGAAACGCTACTGCGCCAAGGCGGTCATCGGCTTCTGGCCGGCCAATGCCGTGGGCGACGACATCGAGGTTTACGCCGACGAGTCGCGGAGCCGGGTGCTCACCACGTTGCACTGCCTGCGCCAGCAACTCGAGAAGCCCGCCGGCCAGTTCAACCATGCGCTCGCCGACTTCATCGCCCCCAGAGCCGCGGGCCGGATCGACTATGTCGGCGGCTTCGCCGTCACCGCGGGCCACGGCGTCGACGCCTACGCCGCCAGTTTCCGCGCCGGGCACGACGATTATTCCGCGATCATGGCCCAGGCGCTGGGCGACCGGCTCGCCGAGGCGCTCGCCGAGCTGATGCACAAGCGCGCCCGCGATTTCTGCGGTTTTGGCCGCGCCGAGAACCTGACGAGGGAGGAGATGATCCGCGAGAAATACCGCGGCATCCGTCCCGCCCCCGGCTATCCGGCCTGTCCGGATCATACCGAGAAACGCCGGCTCTTCGATCTGCTCGGCGCCGAGCCCGCCACCGGGATCACCCTGACCGGGAGCTTCGCCATGCACCCGGCCAGCAGCGTGAGCGGGCTCTACTTCAACCATCCGGCGGCAAAATACTTCGCCGTCGGCAAGCTCGGGCAGGACCAGGTGGAGGACTACGCCCGCCGCAAGGCGATCGCGGTCGCGGAGGCGGAGCGCTGGCTGCAGCCCTACCTGGACTATTAAGCCGCCCCGCTCCGGACGGTTCTATCCGCTCTCCGGTCGCCGTCATCCGGTCTCGCCAGCGGCGCCCGGGCCGCCGGCCTCACTTCGGAAACGGCCGGGGCACGACCTTGTAGCCGTCCGGCGACTTGCGGAAATAGACATTGCCGCATTCGAAGTATTCATTATCCTGATACCAAAGGGAGGTCGCATCGGGCGGCAGCGTCTTCGTCACCGCACCCAGCGGCGCCTCCCGCCAGACCAGCCCGTCCGGCGTCTTCTGGAAGAACTGCCCGTCCTTGAACAGGTACTCCGTGCTGCCCACCCAGACCGACTGGTACTCCACCACGGGCGGCGGGGGCGGCAGATTGGGCCCGACCGGCGCGTCCACCACCATATAGCCCCCCGGGCACGGCTGGTAATAGACCTCGCCATACCGGAAGTAGATCACGTTGCCCACGTAGATGCGGGAATAATAGGGCGGCAATTCCCGCAGGACGGCGCCGCGCGGCGCGCGGACGACGACCAGGCCGCGGGGGCCGCGCCGGTAAAAGACCCCGCGGTAGTGGTAGTAGTGCTCCCGGCCCACCACCACGTCGACATAGCCGTGCGGCAGCGGAATGCCGACGGAAAGGCCCACATCCACATGCGAGTCGGCCCGCAGGGGCACGGTGACCAGGGCCGTCGCCCCGGCCGCCGCGCAAAGCAAAGTCAGGAAAGATGCTGAAACCGTCTTCATGAATAAACCTTGGTTAAGAGGGGATTGATTCGCCCTGATAGACGCCCGATCGCTGAAATAGTTTCATCCCTTCTGCAGGAAAACCGACGGGAATGCGAACCTTTCCCAGGGCCGGAATATCCGTGGGCCCAACCGTGGCGCCGGCCTCGGATCGGCCCGATTCTGCCCGGGCCAGCCCCCGAAAACTTGACCTGACCCAGGATGTTTCTCAGTCCAATGGGATCATGCCTGCAACACGGAAGACTCGCTCCGGGATCTGGCTCCGGGTTCTGACGGGGATCAGCGTCTGCTCGGCCTGGGCTCTGCGCGCCGGGAGCGATCTCCAGTCGCCCGTCGTCGCGGGAGACCGCGCCGAGTTCAAATTGCAGCGGCCGGAAATCTACCATTCCGGCTGGATCGACCTGAACAAGAACGGCGTCAAGGATGTCTACGAAGATCCCGCGCAACCGGTGGAGGCTCGGGTCGACGATCTGCTCCGGCGCCTCAGCCAGGCGGAACGCATCGGCCAGTTGCTCCAGCAACACCTGTCCGAGAATACGGCCGGGGTGGACGCCGCCCTGATCGCCGCCGGCGGGATCGGGTCTTATCTCGGCGCGGCTCCGGACGCCGGTCCGCGCAATCAGCTGCAACGCCTCGCGGTCGAGGATTCGCGCCTCGGCATCCCGCTGATCTTCGGCTTCGACACGATTCACGGCTTCCGCACGGTTTTCCCGATCCCCCTGGGGCTGTCCTGCGCCTGGGATCCCCAGCTCGTCGAGCGGGTTGAGACGGTCGCCGCGGCCGAGTCGGCCGCCGCCGGCGTCGACTGGGTTTTTGCCCCGATGGTGGACATTGCCCGCGATCCGCGCTGGGGGCGCATCGCCGAGGGCGCCGGGGAGGATCCGTGGCTGGGCGGCCTCCTCGCGGCCGCCGCGGTGCGTGGTTTCCAGGGATCCGACTTCGGACAGCCGGACCGGGTCGCCGCCTGTCTGAAGCACTATGTCGGATACGGAGCCGCCGAGGGCGGCCGCGATTACAACACCACCGAGATCGGGCTGCCGACGCTGCGCAACATTTACCTGCCCCCCTTCAAGGCTGGTGTCGCGGCCGGCGCCGCCACCCTGATGAGCGCCTTCAATTGCCTCAACGGCGTTCCGACCTCGGGCAATCATTTCACCCTCACCGAGGTCCTGCGCGACCAGTGGGGCTTCCAGGGCTTCGTGGTCAGCGATTGGAAGGCCGTGGCGGAACTGGTGCATCATGGCTTCGCCGCCGATCGCGCGCGCGCGGCCGCCACCGCCCTTTCCGCCGGCGTGGACATGGAAATGGTCAGCGACTCCTACCGTACCGAGCTCCCGGGGTTGCTTGCCGCCGGCCGCGTCTCCCCCGCGACCCTGGACACCGCCGTGCGTCGCGTCCTGCGCGTCAAGATCCGCAAAGGCCTGCTGGACCATCCCTACACCGCTCCGGCCAGGCTGGACGCTGCGGCCGCCACCGCCCTCGCGAGGGAGGCCGCCGCGCGCAGCTGCGTGCTGCTGAAGAATGCGGACGATACGCTGCCCCTGCGGGCTGGCGGCACGATTGCCCTGATCGGACCCCTGGCGGACAACCGGGCGGAGCTTCTCGGCTGCTGGGCGGGCCTGGGCCGGGCCGAGGATGTTGTGACCCTCCGGGAGGGATTGGCCGCCGACCTGCCCTCCGCTGTCGTCCGGACCGCGACCGGCTGCGCGCCCACCGGCGACGACGAGAACGGTTTGGATGAGGCCGTCGCGGTGGCCCGCGGCGCCGACCTCGTCATCCTGGCGCTGGGCGAACCGGCCGAGTTCTCGGGGGAGGACAGTTTCCGCTCCGACCTCGGTCTGCCCGGCCGGCAGCAACAGCTGTTCGACCGGATCGTCGGCGCGGGCAGGCCGGTCATCACCGTTCTTTTTACCGGCCGGCCGCTGGCGGTCCCCGCCGTGATCGCGAAATCCGCCGCGGTGCTCCTCGCCTGGCACCCGGGCGGGCAGGGCGGGCCGGGCGTGGCGGACATCCTCACCGGCGCAGTCGCGCCCTCGGGCCGGCTCACCACGAGCTGGCCGAGCCGCCTGGGCCAGGTGCCGGTGCACTACAACCACCTCCCCACCGGCCGCCCGCTCGACGACTACCGGGAAGGCTCGCGGGACGCGCTGCTCCCGTTCGGTTACGGCCTCACGTATACAAGATTCAATTACAGCCCAACCCGGCTGTCGGGCGCCACGCTCCGGGACGGCGCGATCACGGCGACGGTCACGCTCGCCAACACGGGCGCCCGGGCCGGCACCGAGGTCGCGCAGCTGTACCTGCGCGAATTCGCCTGTGCCGCCGGCGCGCGTCCCCTGCGCGAGCTCAAGGGCTTCCAGCGCGTCACCCTCCGGCCCGGTGAGTCGAGGGAAATCGCCTTCCGTCTGGCCGCCCAGGATCTCGGCTGCTGGACCGCGGACGGCGCCTGGGTGGTCGAACCCGGCCGGTTCGGGCTGGTGATCGCCCCCGACTCCGCCAGAGGGACCATGGCGGAGTTTACGCTGGAGCGCTGACGAGACGCCCCCGAGTGATCCGCCCCCGCCCCCGTTTTGCGGGAGACTACAGCCGGTCGAGGAACTCGTAGCGGCCCCGGTGTTCGTCCGGGACGGAGCGGGACTCGGCTTGCAAATGCATCACAGGGTAACCGTCGCGGGCGGTATACGCCGGCCAGGACGGCAGGCCGGGTCCGTTCGGATCGCCCGTCTTTGCGAAGTTGGTCCAATAGGACGCCATGAGTTCCGATACTGCGTAATCCTCCGGCCGCCAGGGCAAGTTCTTCGAGGAGAGGACCCGGAAGACGAACTCGATCTCGGAGGCGTGCGGCGCCCTCGGTTCCGTGCCCGGCGGCGCGCCCACCGGCAGTGGCAGAGCCTGGTCGAACTCGTACCGAAAGACCGGCGATCCGCCGGTCTCCAGCTGCAGCTCGATCCATTTCCAGGTGGCATACGCAATGAAGTCGTCGCCGGCGAAGTCTTGGGCGGCCCGCCTGGCCTGGGTCTCCGTCGCCGCCGGATAGAGTTTGAGAAAAGTCTCCGCGTTGGCACCGAACCGGGTCCTGGCGCGCGCCACGTAATATCCGACGCTCGGCTTGTCGTCGCCGAAGAAGGACTGATAATCTCCTTCATCCCGGTTCCAACCGGCCAGAAGCGGGACATGTCTTTGCTGGCCGGCAGCGTAGATGGAACGGCAGTCCGCGGGCAGAAAATATCCATCGATATCCTGGGCGAACTCCACCCGCGGCTGCTTCAGCGCCGCCTCGAGCAGCTGCGGCGCGGGCAGCGCCCGCAGCGCCTCGATCGAAGCGGTCCCAAACGCCGACTCGGCAAATCTCACCCCCGCTTCTTCGGCGGCGCGGCGCGACGGCAGCGGCGGGTGGGCGTCGAAGAACGCCCCGCTCTCGCCGATCGCGCGGCGGAACAGGCCTCGCGTCAGGGGCGATGCCATCAGTGCGCTGACCGACTCCGAGCCGGCCGATTCCCCGAAGATCGTCACATTGTCCGGGTCGCCGCCGAACGCCGCGATGTTCTGCCGGACCCATTCGAGGGCGGCGACCTGGTCCAGCAGCCCGTAGTTTCCCGACGCGTTGCGTCCCGACTCCCTGGTCAGTTCCGGGTGCGCCAGGAACCCAAACACGCCCATCCGGTAATTGAAGCTGACGACCATCACGCCTTTTTTCGAAAGGTTCCCCGCGTCCTGGCGCGGTTCGGAAGAGGACCCCGCGACAAACCCGCCGCCGTGGATCCAGACCATCACCGGCAGCTTGGCCGGCGCCGGACTCTCCGGCATCCACAGGTTCAAATAGAGGCAGTTTTCGCTCGGCCCGTGGTCGTTGAAGACCATGTCATCGTAAATGCGCCCCTGCATCGCACGCGGCGCGTAGTCGACGGCCCTCCGCACCCCGGTCCAGGACACAGCCGGCTGCGGCGCCTTCCAGCGCAACGGTCCAACCGGCGGGGCGGCATAGGGAATGCCCTTGAAGGTGCGCACCTTCCCGTCCGGGCTGACCACGCCCTCCACCACGCCATTCGCGGTGCGCACCTGCACGGTGCGCAATGGCTGCGCGCGGCCGGCCGGCGGCGCGAGCAGCAGCGCGAGGAGAACTGCCCCGCTGATTGGATTGAGTTTCATGGTTTCTGAGGGGTTGCCCACGAGGGGTTGGGAGCTGCCGGTTCCGCCGGTTGCCTGTCGCACACCGCGACGCTGGCCGCGAGCAAAATTCGCAGCCGCCCGCCACCCTTTGTCATTTAATACCACCGTGCTCATTCTACGGGGCAACATCCGTACCGGCGGCCCACCGCGCGAGGAGCGGACGCAGAATGCGGTACGTCGCGCCCCAGATGCGATGGGGTCCGAGTTGGAAGAACGGAATCGGCCGGGATCCCGTCCCCGCTGGAAAATCGGCCAGGTCCTCGCCGTGCGCCTCCGGTTTTGCCAGGTCGTCGACCGCGACTTCCAGCACCTCCGCGATCTCGTCGCTGCAGTTCCATCGCGGCGGCGGATCGATCCGCGCCAGAAACGGAAAGATCCGGTACGCGGTCGTCAGCGTCTCCACCGGCGGCAAAGCCTCGATGACCTTCACGCGGTCGCGGGCGAGCCCGATCTCCTCGTGCGTCTCGCGAAGCGCCGTTTCGAGGAACGATCGGTCGGCCGGCTCGCGCTTTCCCCCCGGGAAACCGATCTGGCCGCCGTGGACGCCGTGCTCGCTCCGCCGGACGAGGACGACTCGCAAAATCCCGCCCGTCCGTCGGAAAATCGGGACGAGCACGGCAGACTCGATGAAAGGGTTCGGCGGAGAATCCACAGTTTGGCAAAACAACGGCGGCGACAACCACACGGAAGACCAGGCCGGCACCGGACTCAAGCGCCCGGCCGATTCATTTTTCACCCTCCATCACTGGCTCGCCGGGAGGTTGCTTCTTCTCCATGCTTGCGCGCTTCATCCTGCCGCCCCCGGTTGCCCCGAATGAAGATCGTCTTTCCCCTTCTGCCGGCCACCCTGGCGACAGGGCTTCCTGCCGTCCGCGCCGACCCGACATAAAATGCACGAGAATCCCCTGCTCACCGACAGCCCGCTGCCGTTCCACCTGCCGCAATTCGACCGGCTCCAAGACACCGATTTTGCGCCCGCCTACAACCAGGGATTCGCCGAGGAGCTCAAAGAAGTGGAGGCGATCGCCGCCAATCCGGCGCCGGCCTCCTTCGCCAATACGCTCGCCGCCCTTGAGCGCTCCGGTCAGCTGCTGAAACGGGTTGACGAGGTTTTCTCGAATCTGAACAGCGCCAACACCAGCCCGCTGATGCAGGAAGTGGAGCGAGAGATGGCCCCGAAACTGTCGGCCCAGCAGGACGCCATCCAGCTGAATCCGGCGCTCTTCGCCCGCATCCGGACGCTCCACGACCAACGCGATCAACTGGGCCTGGACGCCGAGTCCAGGCGACTGTTGGAACGATATTACAAGGACTTCGTCCGGGGGGGCGCCCTGCTTTCCGAGGCCGACAAGACCAGGCTGAAAGCCTTGAATGCCGAGCTGGCGGCCCTGCAGACCACCTTCAGCCAGAACGTTCTCAAGGGGACCAATGCGTCCGCTGTCGTGGTCGATCACCGGGCTGATCTGGTGGGCATGTCCGCGAATCAAATCGCGGCGACGGAAGAAGCGGCCGCGGCCGACCAGAAGCACGGCCGGTTCGTCATTCGCCTCCTCAACACCAGCGGGCAGCCCGCGCTGGGTTCGCTCGAGAATCGCGCGCTGCGACAGCGGCTGCAAGAAGCGTCGGTGATCCGCGGCCGCCGCGGCGGGGAGTTCGACAACCGGGCGGTTGTTCTTCGCATGGTCGCACTCCGGGCCGAGCGCGCGGCGCTCCTCGGTTACGCCAGCCATGCCGCCTATATGCTGGAAGACCAGACCGCCCGCACGCCGGCCGCGGTTGACCGGCTTCTCGCTCAGCTGGCGCCTCCGGCGGCGGCCAATGCGCGTCGCGAAGCGGCGGACATGCAAACCATGATCGACGCGGGGCACGGCGGATTTCAACTCTCCGCATGGGATTGGGCCTTTTACTCGGAAAAGGTCCGCCGGACCCGTTACGCGTTCGACGAGTCGCAACTGCGGCCGTATTTCGAGCTGAATCATGTGCTCCAGGACGGGGTGTTCTACGCCGCCCACCGCCTCTACGGCCTCACCTTCAAGGAGCGCCGCGATCTGCCGGTGTACCAGCCCGACGTGCGGGTGTTCGAGGTGTTCGACGCGGACGGCCAGCCGCTGGCCTTGTTCCTGGTCGATCTTTACGCCCGCCTCGCCAAACGGGGAGGCGCCTGGATGAGCGCCTACGTGAGCCAGTCCGAACTCCTCGGCAACAAGCCGGTGATCGCGAATCATCTCAACATCCCGAAGCCCCCGGCGGGCGAGTCCGCCCTTCTCACCTTCGACGAAGTCCGCACGATGTTTCACGAATTCGGCCACGCGTTGCACGGCATGTTTTCGCGCGTGCGCTTTCCGCGGTTCAGCGGTACCAACGTCCCCCGCGACTTCGTCGAATTCCCCTCGCAAGTGAACGAGATGTGGGCGGTCTGGCCGGAAACTTTGAAGCACTACGCCCGACACTATCAGACGGGCGAGCCGATGCCGCCCGCCCTGCTCGACCCGATGCTGGCGGCCCGGAAGTTCAACCAGGGTTTCATGACCACCGAATACCTCGCCGCCGCCAGGCTCGACCTGGCCTGGCACGAATTGAAGCCGGGAGGGATTCCAGTGGACGAATCGGCCTTCGAAACGGCGGCGCTCCGCCGCGCCGGCCTGGATTTCGCTCCGGTTCCCCCGCGGTATCACAGCACCTATTTCTCCCACATCTTTTCCGGCCTCTCCTATTCTGCCGGATATTATTCGTACATCTGGGCGGAGGTTCTGGATGCCGACAGCGTGGAATGGTTCAAGCAACATGGCGGCCTCACGCGATCCAACGGCGACCATTTCCGCGCGACAGTCCTGTCGCGCGGAGGCAGCGAGGAACCGATGACACTCTTCCGCGATTTCACCGGCGGCGATGCTGACATCCAGCCGCTGCTGCTGCGCCGCGGGCTTGAACGGGCGCCGTCCATGGCCGATGCACCGAAAAATACGCTTGCGCCGCCCGACCGGGTTTAAGATAAAGCCCCCTTGCGTTAGTGACAGTCCGTCGGTTGCGGGCTGCCACCATGATTGGTCCCGGCTTGCCGGGATTAGAACGGTGCCATCGGCTGGCGGCAGGTTGCCAAAGGCGGGTGGCGCGGGGTTCTCCAAGCCCCCTCCAGTCGTGCAACCCACACCAGACCATGTCGATAGTAAAAGCCGAAATCATCACCCAATACAAAGTACACGAGAAGGACACCGGCTCCTGCGACGTCCAGATCGCCCTGCTGACCGCCCGGATCAACCACTTGACCGAGCATCTGCGCGCGCATCGGAAGGACTTCCACAGCCGCCGCGGCCTTCTCCAGATGGCCAGCCGTCGCCGCAAGCTTTTGGATTACCTGAAGCGGCACGATCTGACCAAGTATAATGACTTGCTGCAGCGTCTCAGCCTGCGCAAGTAACCCGTTTCCTCGCCGGGCGGCCCAATCCGCGGACCGCCCGGTGTCGTTTTCGACCCGCTCCTTTTGACCCGGGACATTTCCGTTTGCCGCTATCCAAGGTGGGGCGCGTTATCCCTAACGCGCCTCGGTGGCTTGAGGACAAGCCGCGCCACCGCGAAGGATGGAAGCAAACAGAAATCTCTCGCGTCGGGGATGCCGCGAGCGAAATCCGGTTAAAACCGTTGAGATCCCGCGCGCCGGGAACGGCTGAGCCGTGCGGCGCAAACCATCCGCCTTTTCTCACCGCGATCGTCGCGCATGACGCGCGAACGCCCGGGAGCAGGGCAATCCATCAGATCCATGAATCAGAAACATACTGTTACCGTTCCCGAACTCGGTATCAAGTTCGCCACCGGTACCCTTGCCAAATTTGCCAACGGCGCCGTCACGGTCACCGTCGGTGAAACGACTGTCTTCGTCTCCGCCACGGTTGCCTCGACCATGAGGCCCGGCCAGGACTTCTTCCCGCTCACGGTCGATTACCGCGAAAAATATGCGGCGGCCGGCCGCTTTCCCGGCGGCTTCTTCAAGCGCGAAGGCCGCCCGTCCGAGAAGGAGATCCTCACGTCGCGCCTGTGCGACCGTCCGTGCCGCCCGCTCTTTCCCACCGGCTTCCTGAACGAGGTCCAGATCATCGGCATCCTGCTCTCCGCCGACCAGGCGCACGAGTCCGACATCTCGATGGTCAACGGCGCCTCGGCCGCGCTGGCGCTGTCCGACATTCCCTGGGACGGCCCGATTGCCGCCCTCCGCATCGGTCAGATTGACGGCAAGTTCGTGGCCAACCCGACGATCGAGCAGATGTTCCAGTCCAACCTGGATCTGATCTACGTCGGCAACGAAAAAGACATGTTGATGATCGAAGGCTCGGCCGACCAGCTGCCTGAGGCCCGCTTTATCGAGGCGCTCGAATTCGCCCACCAGGCCATCCAGCCCGTCATCAAGGCCATCAAGGAGCTCGTCGCCGTCGCCGGCAAGCCCAAGGCGGTCTTCCCGCTCGTCACCGCCAGCCCCGAGGCGCGCGCCATCATCGAGCGCGTCGCCGGCCCCAAAATGTCCGACGCCATCTTCGGCAAGGAAAAGCAGGTCCGCCAGGCCAACGTCGACGCCCTCAAGGCCGAGGCGAAGGCCGCCCTTCTCGCCGAACTGGGCGAAGGCAAGTTTGCCGACCACGACCTCAACATCGTCTTTGAGGATCTTCAGTACAAGGCCTACCGCCATTCCGTCCTCGAAAAGGGCGTGCGCGCCGACCAGCGCGACGCCACGTCCATCCGCCCGATCTCCTGCGAGGTCGGCGTGCTGCCCCGCGTGCATGGCTCCGGCCTGTTCCAGCGCGGCGACACCCAGGGCTTGGTCCTCACGACGCTCGGGCCCACCAAGGAGGCGCAGGAACTCGATGCGCTCACCGGCGGCGCCAAGTCCAAGAGCTTCATCCTGCACTACAACTTCCCGCCGTTCTCCACCGGTGAAACCGGCCGCACCACGGGACCCGGCCGCCGCGAAATTGGACACGGTGCGCTGGCGGAGCGTTCGCTGCTCCCCGTGATCCCGCCCGAGGATGTGTTCCCCTACTCGATCCGGGTGACCTCGGAGATCATGGCCTCCAACGGCTCGACCTCGATGGCCTCGATCTGCGGCGGCTGCCTGTCCCTGATGGACGCCGGCGTGCCGATCGTCGCGCCCGTCGCCGGCATTTCGTGCGGCCTGATCACCGAGAACGACGCGGCCGGCGCCATCTCCCGCTGGGTCACGATCACCGACATTCTCGGCGAGGAAGACCATTTCGGCGACATGGATTTCAAGCTCGCCGGCACCACCGAAGGGATCACCGGCTTCCAGCTCGACCTCAAGATCAACGGCCTGCCGATCGAGATTGCTAAGAAGGCCATCTTCCAGGCCCGCGACGCGCGGATCGAAATCCTGCGCAAGATGCTCGCCGCCATCCCCGAGCCGCGCAAGCAGCTTAGCACCTACGCTCCGCGAATCCAGACGATCCAGATCGACCCCGAGAAGATCGGCCTGCTCATCGGCCCCGGCGGCAAGACCATCCGGCGCATCACCGAGACCACCGGAGCGCAGATCGACATCGCCGAGGACGATTCCGGCAAGGTCTACATCTATTCCAACAACGCCGACGCGATGGCCCGGGCCGTCCAGGAGATCGACGGCCTCTGCGGCGGTGGCTCCCAGATCGAGATGGGCAAGACCTACCAGGGCCGGGTCACCGGCACCAAGGAATTCGGCGCGTTCGTCGAGTGCATGCCCGGCAAGGAAGGCCTCGTGCATATCTCGGAACTGGCCGATTTCCGGGTGCGCCGCACCGAGGATGTCGTCAAGATGGGCGACATGATCTGGGTTAAGTGCATCGGCATCGATGAGCGGACCGGCAAGGTCCGCCTCTCGCGCCGGGCCGCCATGAAGGAGCGCGAAGCCGCGCCACCGCCGGCGGCCCCGGCCGCCGAAGCCGCGCCTGTCCAGGCGGCTGCTCCGGCTCCGGCGCAGCCGCCGCAATCGTAGGTGGTCAGCTGGAAGCGGAAAGCCATAGGCCGTAAGCGCAAAACTCCAGGCAACACGCAGAGAGCGGCTCAATCGGGCCGCTCTTTTGTTTCCCATTCAGCGATTGCAGGGTCGACCCTTGTGGACGGAGCGTTTGCGATCGGCAGGTGGCACGTTGGCACGTGCCAGCTCTTCACTCGGTCGCATGGACCCGCATAAACATAACATCCTGGGTCATTCTGTTTTTGAATCCGCCTCGCTGGTCCGATCGGACCATCGGGCCGTCCATTTCAGAGCAACGCTCCTGATCCAGGCAACTCGGGCATTGCTCTGGCGAGGCGCTGGCTGCGAGAATCCCGGCCACCTCTGCGGGATGCCTCCATTTGATCGGCCGGCAGCCCGTGATCCGGACTTTACACCCATGAACTCTCCATTCGTTCTGCTTCGCCGCCTGCTCTTTGGCTGCAGCGTGCTGTCCTTCCTTCCCATCGCCGGTGCCACGGACCGCGCGGACCCGGCGGCAGGAATGCCGCCCCCACCGGCCACAGCGGGCCCCCATACGTTCAAGCGTGGGGTGAACATCGACAACTGGCTCTCGCAAAATGAAGGCGAGATGACCTATGGTGCCCCGTGGTTCACGGAGCAGGACGTCGCGTGGATCGCGGCCCACGGATTCGACCATCTTCGTTTGCCCATCGATTCCCGCATCTGGTTGAAAGCGGACGGCTCGCTCGATGAGGCAAAAGTGGCGCCGTTCGACCAAGCGCTCGCCTGGGTCAGAAAATACGGGCTCGGCGGGATTCTCGACGTGCATTTCCTCGAAGGGGCGGACTTCAATTCGGGCGCCGCGTCCGATGTCCGGGTGTTCACGGATCCGGCGCTGCTGGACAGGGCGGCCAACCTTTGGCGCACCCTCGCCACGCGCTATGCACACGAAGGCGACTACCTCCGCTTCGAGCTGCTCAACGAACCGAAAGCGGACAAGAACTCGCAACTCAATGTATTCAACCTGCGCATGCTCGCAGCCATCCGGGAAAGCAACCCGACGCGCGTGGTCTATTTTCCCTGCAACAAATGGAACACGATTCCGAATGTGGTGGACCTCGAGCTGCCCGCCCACGACCCCAACGTCGCCGTGACCGTGCATTTTTATGAGCCGCTCATCTTCACCCACCAGAAGGCGCCCTGGGCGTTTCCGGCAGGGGATAAGATGCCGGCGGTGCCATTCCCCGGGAAAGTCCCGGATCTAACCGGCGTCCTCCCGGCGGGCCAGACCGCGCCCGCGACGCTCTCCGCCGCCCAGGATATTGACCCGATGTTTGAACGGCTGGCCGACTGGGCCCGGACCAAGGCGGCCGGACGCGAAATTCTTCTCGGCGAATTCGGCGTGTTCTTCAAAGCCGATCCCCAATCCACGACCAATTGGGCGCGCGCGGTCCGCCAGGCCTGTGAACGCCATGGATTCGGCTGGACCGTCTGGGGCTACCGGAGCATTTTCCCCGTGCGCCAAAAGGACGGATCATCCGCCCCGATGCTCGAAGGCCTAATGCGCGACTAGGCTGCTCGATTTCCGCGCCCGGCTTCTTCGTGGAGCCGCGACGCCCTCGTCGCGTGTCGCCGATTTCGCTTACCGCTTTCAGCTTAATGCTTACTGCTTGGAGCCGCCATGCGACTTCTGGTCACCAACGACGACGGCATCGACTGCGTCTTTCTCCATGAGCTGGTCTTCGGCCTGCGCGAGGCCGGTCACGAACTGGTGATCGTCGCGCCCAAGACCGAGCAAAGCTGGATCGGCGCGGCAAAGTCGCGCACACGGCCGGTACGGTCGGCCCGGACGGACCGCGGGTTCGGCTGTCCCACGTGGACGGTCGACGGAACCCGTCGGACTGCGTCAACATCGCTCTCGCCCACCTCATGAAGGTCCGGCCCGACGCAGTCATCAGTGGCCTGAACGTCGGGCTCAATGCCTCGCTTGGCTTCATTCTCGCCAGCGGCACGGTCGCCGGGGCGTTCGAGGGCGTGCTGCACGGTCTTCCGGGCGTGGCGTTCTCGCAGGACCTGAGTTTTGAGACCTATGATCACCTCAAGGACCGGGGCGGGCAGCCCGACGACGAGCTGCGCGCCACCCTGAAGATTTCCGCGGGCCACGCGGGGCGCCTGGTGCGGGGACTCGTTGCCGGGACGCCGCCGCGGAGTTTCATCGTGCACAACGTCAACTTTCCCTTTCCCGTCCGCGCCGGATTCCGAGGTCCGTCGCACCGTGCCGGCGCGCATGGTGATCCCCGGCTTGTTCAGCCCGGCGCAGGACGACGGCACGCACCGTTTTGTCTTTCACCTCGGGGAGGACTGCTCCCCCGCCGAACCGCTCACCGACCGGGCCGCGCTGGCGCACGGCTTCATCAGCCACACGGTGCTGGACTACACCCGGCTGGGTTGCGCCTGACCGGATCACTTTCCCAAACATCAGTCATCAGGTGCTCGGTATAGGAAGTCTGTTTGCAGGTGGTGTGCGCCTCGAAATCGCGAGCAAGCTCGCTTCCGACAATCGATATAGGGACTGCTCACCCAGCTCATCGCGTGGCGTCGCTACTCGTTAACCCAGCGTACACCACAGAACCCTCTCGGTAGGTAACATCTGAGATGCGCGTTTGATTCTGCTGGATTCCGGCTTCTAGCTGCTGGATTCTGGCATCTACCTCCTGACTCCTGGCTCCTGGATTCTCCTTCCGTCAATGATCGAAGTCGAAAACCTCACCCGCGTCTTCCGGACGTACAAGAAGCAGCCCGGTTTCTGGGGCGGCGTGAAAGGTCTGTTCCGGCGCGAATTCGAAGAGATTCGCGCTGCCGACCGGATCTCCTTCACGATTGGGGAGGGCGAGTTGGTGGGTTTTCTTGGACCCAACGGCGCGGGCAAGACGACGACGCTCAAGATGCTTTCCGGTCTCATCTTTCCGACCTCGGGGCGGGCGCGCGTGGCGGGCTTCGATCCCACCAAGCGCGAGAATGCCTACCGGCGGATCTTTGCGCTGGTGCTCGGCCAGAAGAATCAGCTCTGGTGGGATCTGCCCGCCATGGAGTCCTTCCTGCTGCTCCGGCACATCTACGGTCTCGGAGCCGCGCAGTACAAGGCAACGCTGGACGAACTCGTGACCCTGCTCGACGTGGGTCACAAGCTCAACGTCATGGTGCGCGAATTATCGCTGGGCGAACGGATGAAGATGGAGCTGATCGCCGCCCTGCTCCACCGCCCGCGGGTGCTCTTCCTCGACGAACCCACCATCGGCCTCGATGTGATTTCGCAGAAGGCCGTGCGCCTGTTTCTGCGCGATTACAACCGGCGCTACCGGACGACGATTCTGCTCACGAGCCACTATATGGCCGACATCAAGGCGCTGTGCGAGCGCGTCATTGTCATTCACAAGGGGCGAAAGATCCACGACGGCGCCATCGACCAGCTCGACGCCACCGGCAGCCGCCAGAAGATCATCAAGTTCCGGCCGGTCGACGGGGTTCTTTTGCCCGGAGCGCTCAGCCCCGGGCTCGGCCAGCCGAAGCCAACCGAGGACGGGGAGTACGTGCTGCAGGTTCCGGGCGAGCAAGCCGTCGCGGTCTCGCAACAAATTCTGGCCGCCGGTCCGGTCGCGGACATCACCATCGAGGACGTGCCGCTGGAAGACATCATCGCCGAGTTGTTTGGCCGGCAAACGTGACCAGTTCTCGGGCCGCGTTCATGGGAGGGCGCGGCGCTCCCTCGACCTTGCTCAGGACCCTGAGCTTATCGAACGGGCGTCAGCGCCGCCCGGGCAGGGCGGGGCGGAGCTCTCCCTCGGTTTCGGCTGGCACTCCGAGCCCACCGAAGGGCAGCGCAACCGCTCTGACCTTCTATTTTTGTCATCTGTTAAATGACAAACCATTGGAGCTATCGGGGTCTTTGTCATTTAATAGATGACATCGGGCCAATCGATCCGCCCAGCTCGCCAGGAGGCCCGACCTTCCCCTTCGGTTGCGCTCGCCACGCCCGGAGCAGGCCATAATCTGACCTCATCGCCGTGACCACTACCCTGCTCGCCGTCCTCATCACCGCCATTGCCTCCGGCCTGTTGGTCTGGCTGTGGATGCTTTCCCGCGCCGCGGCCCTCGGGGCCCGCCTTCAGTTCCTCACCAGTCAGCTCGCGAAGGCCGAGGGCGACCTCGCGGCGGTGCGCGCCCGGCTTCCCGAACTCGAGGCGGAAAAATCCCGGCTGACCACCCTCCTCACCGCCGAACGCGACGCGCTCCAGCAGGCGCAGTCCCGGCTGACGGAGACCTTCAAGGCGCTGGCCAGCGATGCGCTGAGCGCCAGCAACACTCGGTTCCTCGAACTCGCGCGGGAGACCTTCAGCAAACTTCACCAGCAGTCCGCCGACGAACTGGGCAAGCGCCAGCAGGCCATCGACTCGCTCGTCCGACCGCTCAAGGAGTCGCTCGATAAAGTGGATAACAAGGTGGCCGAAATGGAGAAGGCCCGCGCGGGCGCGTATGGCCAGCTCTCCGAGCAGCTCAAGACTCTGGCCACCGCGCAGACCTCCCTGCAGACCGAGGCGGCCCGGCTGTCCACCGCCCTCAGCGCCACGCGCACGGCCGGCACCTGGGGCGAGCTGCAACTCCGCCGCGTCGTCGAACTCGCCGGCATGACGGCTTACTGCGATTTCGCCGAGCAGGTGACGCCCGAGACCGGCGGCCGCGACCGCGCCGATCTGGTGGTTCGCCTGCCCGGAGGCCAGCAGATTGTCGTCGACGCCAAGGCCCCCAACGACGCGTACCGCGAAGCCGCCGGCGCCACCGACGACGCGATCCGGGCCCTGAAACTCGCCGAGCACGCCGCGAAGGTGCGCGGCCATATCGATGCGCTCGGCGCCAAGAGCTACTGGGAGCAGTATCAGCCGTCACCGGAATTCGTGGTGCTGTTTCTGCCCGGCGACCAGTTTCTGGCTGGGGCCCTCCAGGCCGACCCGACCCTGATCGAGCGCGCGATCGCCAAGAAGGTCCTGCTCGCCACGCCCGCCTCGCTCATCGCCCTGCTCAAGGCGGCCGCCTACGGCTGGCGGCAGGAAGCCGTGTCGAAGAACGCCGAGGAGATTGCCGACCTCGGGCGTCAGCTCTACGATCGGATCGCCATCTACCTCGACCATTTCGACAAGGTGGGGCACGCGTTGGAGACTGCCACCAAGTCGTACAACGCGGCCGTTGGCTCGCTCGAAAGCGGGCTGATCCCCGGTGCCCGCAAGCTCTCCGAACTCGGCGCCCGGGGGGCCAAGAATCTCCCGGAGATCGGTCCGGTTGAGATTGTCCCGCGCGACCTCACCAAGCGCGGCTAGCAGACGGCATTGCTGGTGGCGCCGGTCTGCGACCGGCCGATTCCACCAGTCGCAGACTGGCGCTACTTGTCGGTTTTGCTTGGCAACGAGGCCCCTGGATAATCCGGCGACACCGATCGATCTTCGCTTTTGAATTGCTCGACGGATGTCTCGCGCTCCACGCCGATCGTTTGTTCCAATCAGCGGTCGATCACGTCGAGTTCCGGCCATTGCGCCAGCTTGCGATGCAGCGTGCGGCGGCTGATCCCCATGAACTCGGCAGCCTTAGTGCGGTTGCCCCGCGACTTGACCAGCGCCTCGCGCAGCAGCCGCTTCTCGTTCTCCTCCACCGAGAGCGGATTGGCCGGGGTGGCCGGCAGAATGGGCGCCGCCGAGCCGGCTCCGGTCGGGGGCGCCTCTCCGCGGAATTTCGGCTCCAGGTCAAACTCGGTCAGCTTGCCGCCGCGACGCAACACCACGGCATTCTCCACGAAGTTCCGCAACTCGCGGATATTGCCCGGCCACGGGTAGGCCTGCAGGTGGCGCAGCGCGCCCGGCTCGATGGTCAGCGGCGGCGCCTGGTTTTCCTCGCTGAAGATCTTGAGGTAGTGGTCCAGCAGCAACGGCACGTCCTCCGGGCGCGCGCGAAGCGGCGGCAGGGTGATGCGCACCACATTCAGCCGGAAAAACAAATCCTCGCGAAAGGTGCCGTCTCTCACCATCTGCTCGAGATTCTTGTTCGTGGCCGCGACCAGTCGCACGTCGAGCGGGATGAGTTTCATGCTGCCGATCCGCTCGATCGCCTTGGTCTCGAGAAACCGGAGCAACTTCACCTGCGTCGCCAGCGAAATCTCGCCGATCTCATCGAGAAACAGCGTCCCGGTGTCGGCCGCCTCGAAGCGGCCGACGCGCCGTTCGATGGCGCCGGTAAAGGCCCCGCGCTCGTGGCCGAACAGCTCGCTCTCCAGGAGAGTCGGCGGCAGCGCCGCGCAATGCACCGCGACAAAGGGCGCCCGCGCCCGCGGGCTCGCCTGGTGGATGGCCTGCGCGACCAATTCCTTGCCCGAGCCGGTCTCGCCGTCGATCAGGATGGTCGCGCGCGAGGGCGCCACCAGCTTCACGCGCTCCATGACCTCGCGCAGCGCCTCCGAGTGTCCCACGATCCCCTCGGAGCTGAAGCGGTCGTCCAGCCGCTCGTGCAACTGCTGCACCTGGACTTCGAGCGTTTTCGTCTTGAGCGCCCGCTGGATCAGGATTTCCAGCTTCTCGAGGTTGACGGGCTTCGTCAGGAAATCGAAAGCGCCCCGCTTCATCGCCTCCACCGCCGTCTCGATGCTGCCGTAGGCCGTCATCATGATCACCACCGGCTTGCCCGGCAGCGCGAGCGCCTTGTCGATGACTTTCAGGCCGGATTTGCCCGGCATGCGCAGGTCGGTGATGATCACGTCGTGTTCCTGCGCCCCCATGAGATTGAACGCCTCGTCGGCGCTGGCGGCCACCGAGACGTCGTAATGTTCCTCCAGCGCCTGCTGCAAACCCTCGCGGGTGTGCTTCTCATCGTCGACAATCAGGACGCTTGGAACCATGGCGGCATTAGACACTTCTGCCGCCCGCCTGGTCAACGGGAAATGAGGCGTCAGGACGCGCACGGGATCCGAACGCAATAAGAAAGATCGCCGATCGCCTCTTTTTCGCATCAACTGGCATTGGGCCCGCCATGAAAAATCCCCCCCTCCTTGCGTGCGTGCTGGGCATCTTGCTGACCGTCCTCCTGGCATCAGGATGCGCGACTGCTTCTCCAGGAGCGGCGCCGGCCCGGGAACTGCGGACCTACGCGATTGTCGCGGCCGATGACCAGGGGATCTTGTCGCAGACCGAATTGAACAGCATTGCCGACACCCTCGTCCAGTTCCTGCTCGACCAGGGCTATGTGCGCAGCGACCAGGTCTTCATTGATGATCCGGGCCGGGCGGCGACGGTTTTCCGCATGCAGATCGCGTGGAACCAAGGGCGGACCAGTTTCGCCGTCGTCAGTGTGGCGCCGGGTTCCGGCGGCGCGGTTGTCTACGCCGCTGCCGTCCCCGCCGAAGCAACACCAGCCCCGCCGCCCGACGAGGATTGGGATTATGATCCCTGGCGCTACGACGACAACTTCGGCTACGCGTACGGCCCGTATTGTCCCTTCTTCGACATTTTTCCCTTCATCTCTTTTTACGGATTCGACCATCACCACCGCCCCCGGCCGCCGCTCGTCCATCAGCCGCGGGAACATCGCCGGCCTTCGGAGCATCGCCCGCCGGCGTGGATTCGATACCGCCACTACACCGCCCCGGCGCAGGCCGGCAAGGGACCGGGCGTCCCCCTCCTGTCTCCGCAGCGCCCCCGGCGGTCTTCCGGACCGGAGGGATCTCCGCCAGCGTGGCGCCGGCACCAACCTGCTCCTGAGCACCACCCGTTGCCCGCGCCTTTCTCTCCCGGCCGCCTGCAGGACTGGCAACCCCGATTCCGCCCGACGCCGGATGTTGCCCCAGCCGGCTCGAACAACCAGGACGCGCGCGGCGGGCCGCCGCGGGGTGTTTCCCCGCTGCCCGGTCGCCCGGCCGACCGCGATGTTCGGCCGCCGATGGACGGCACCTACCGAACCAGCCCATCCGGCCACCCGTCGGCAATCGGGTGAGTCCTCAGGATGGCTCGACTTCCCGCCCGCAGAATCGTGACCCTAGCAACCGCCCCATTCCCGGCCCCACCCAACACCCTGCTTCAACCACCGGCCACAGCCAGTTTGCGCCTTCACCGCGTCTGACGGCGCCAACCCGTCCCCCGCCAAGTCCGGATCATCGTCCGACGCCGGATTCTTCCGCCCGCCCCGCGGTCTCAAACGTCCGACCTCCTCCGCCAGCATCCCGCCGCGCGCAACGACCCCGTCGCCCGCGATGCCTCCGCCGCGCGAACCGGCTTCATCCAAGCAGGATTTCGCTCCGGCTCCTTCCCATTCGTCTGCGCCATCTCCGCCCGCCTCGTCCTCCAGTTCGAGCGCCGAATCCAAATCGCCGGCGCGCGACCGGTAGCGAGAAATCTA
>CAVRNM010000043.1:0-5728 GCA_963722225.1 uncultured Verrucomicrobiae bacterium | reverse complement strand
GAGATCACAATCACACTGGTGGCGAAGTTCCTCGCCCTGATCACGCTTTATTTTGCTGTTCTTCTCGCCCGGCGCATCACCATCCAGCCGACCTGGCCACGCAGATCACGACAATGCACCGTCCCGTCCTTCCTTTGTAGCAGATGATGTTCATCAATATCATCAAACTATCGCGGCTGCAATTCGGCATGACCGCGTTCATTTCCGTTTCGTGCCCCTCACGCTCGGACTGTCAGTGCTCCTGGCGGATCATGGAGAACATTACGTCACACCCGGGTGCGCACACCGTCTGGCGCGACGTGACGAAGATTCTCAGCCCTAGCTGCGTCGTAGACTTCGCCGTGGGCGTCACCGCTGCAGGTAGCTTGCCGTTGATTCAGTTGGCACGAACTCGGCGTCCTGCTCCATTATGTCGGCGATGTTTTCGGCGCGCCGCTGGCCGATGTCGGAGCCTGATGGCGTTTTCCTCGAGGCCACGTCCGTTGGCCTGTTCTTCTTGGCTGGGAGCGGCTGTCACAGGTGCGGCATATAGCAGTCACCTGCCTCATGCGTCGCTCAGATCGAAGCCTGTCGGCCTTTGTGATTCTTCGTCGCCGATGGCTGAATCCGGAGTCCATCAAGCAGCGCCTTCGATATCGAGTCCGTGCGCATGGAGGTCACGGATTTTCGTTCGCCGTACCTGTCAACGTACCCCGGTCGCGCGAGCAAAGTTCGTGCATACCATCTCGGCCGACTACGTCGTTGGGTCAATGTCGTGCTGTCGTGCGGCGCCGTTGCTCTCTGCTCACCCGCCACCATCGCAGCTCACCATCCGCTCGATGAGCAGTAGCAGCCAGCTGCGGCCTTGCCTCGGCGCTGTCGGTGGTCGTGCTCGGCGATGAAAGCAGCTGCGCCGCGGCGAACAAGCCCGGCGTGAAGATCACCACCATCGAGGCGGATGGATGCCGGTCCGCGCCGAGCAGCCTTCGCCCTGTTCTCGCCCTGCCCGACGAGCGCGGCACGTCGTTCACTGCGTCAGCATTCCGTACGTGTTCAGCCTGATTGCCGCGCTCCATCGACGGCGAGGATTACCAGCATCTCGACCTGGTGGCGCAGAACGTGCACCGCATGGAAGACGGCCTCATCGCTGAAATGCCATGCAGTCCTCGCGCGACCACCGCGGCGACCGCGCACGGCCTTCGACGCTTATGAAGGCGACCTCGGCTACGCGCTGCTGCTGAAGCGCTGCTGCGCAGGCCGACGTCGCCAGCGCGACGCCACAGATCGAAGCCGCTGCGTCGGATACCGTGCCTGATGACGCCGCTGCTCTCGACTTCCGCGTAGTGGTGGGGCTGGGCTTCTATTTCATCGTCCTGTTCGCCGCCATGTTCGCGCTCGCGGCGCGCGCCAGCTCGAACGGCGCCGCTGGCTGCTGCGAGTTGCCTGGTCGGCCTGCCGCTGCCCTCGATGACAGCCGTTCGCTGCCGGTATGTGGCCGAGCGGACGCCAGCCCTGGACGATCGACAGCATGCTGCCGACGTTCCTGTCGAGTGTCCGACATTCCCGCCGCCGACGTGCCAAATTTGGCTCCATCGCTGCGTCATCTCTCTGCCGCGCTGATGGTGGACTGTTCCTGATGCTGCGGTTGTCGCCGCGGTCCGGCGAGCGCGTACCCGCGGCGGCCCAACGCCGCCGCCGAGCCTGCGCCCGCCGCATAGGGAGGTGGCAATCTTCAACTGGGAGACCTTGCGCGGCCTGCTGTCGGCGATTCTCGGAGTGCTGCTGATCGGCATCGGCGTGATGTCGATCGATTCGATCTCGGCAGCGCCGTCCTGCTGCCCGTGATCAGCCGCAGCGACATCGAGCGGCGGGTGGTCGTCGACACGATCGGACCCGTCTCTCGGAAGGCGATCAGGTCTGGCTGATCCTCGGTCAGGGTGCGATCTTCGCCGCCTGGCCGCCGCTGTATGCGGTGGCGTTCTCCGGCTTCTATCTGGCGATGCTGCTGCTGCTATGAGGCACTGATCCTGCGGCCGTCGGTCACCAGCGGCAAACTCGACGGCGGGCGTGGCGCGCGCCCTGTGGGACGCGGCGTTGTTCGTGGGCGGGCTGGTGCCGGCGCTGCATGTTCGGGGTGGCGTTCGGCAATATGTGTGCGGCATGCCGTTCCGCTGATGACGCTGGACTGGAACACGCCGCGGCACGCTTCCGCCCCTCAATCACACGTGGAAGGCGGCGGTGATCTGCGAGTTGAATTTCCGGATCTCCCGGTGGCTGAGCAGCATGATCCGCTGGAAGACCTTGCTCACCACGGCGAGCGGCGGCAGCACGGCGAGCACGATCAACGCCAGCCGCCAGTTCATCAGCAGCAGGCTGACCGCGATCATGATGACGAAACACGTGCCCCAAACCAGGTCGAGGGAGCCCCACGCGATGATGCGCGCCAGCCGGTCGCAGTCGGACGTCAGGCGGGTGATGAGCCAGCCGACGGGCCGATGGTCGTAGAAGGCGAACTCGAGCTCCTGCAGGCGATCGAAGCACAGGCGCCGGATGTCATGGCTCATGTGGTTGGAGATGTTGCCGGCCAGCTCAATGAACACCCAGACCCCGAGGCTGAGCAGGGCCGTGAGCAGGAAATAAAGGCCGATGAAGGGGCGGAGATCGGCGTGCGAACCGCGCTGGACCACGGCGTCGATCGTCCAGCGCGTGACCTGCGCGAACGAGGCGTCGAGCGCGGCGATGCCCATGGCGGTAAACGCGAGCGGAATGAGAAAGCGTTTCAACCGCAGGGCGTGTTGGAACACCTTCCACCAGAGGCCGGCATCGAGGCGGGCCTGGAATTCATCTTCGTGGAGGAGGTGGGCGGGCATGGAGGCAGGAGCGGGGAATCGCTGATTACCCGGCGTTGAGTCCCGGAGAGAATTCGGAGGCAAGGCTGGTCTGAATCTGCCAGAGCCGCCGGTAGAGGCCCTCCTCGCGCGACAATTCGGCCGGCGAGCCGGTCTGGATGATGCGACCGTGGTCCAGCACGATGACCCGGTCGGCATGGGCGAGGGTGGAGAGGCGATGGGCAATGACGAGGGTGGTCGCCTGGCCCCGACGGGCCTTGAGCGCGTCGATGATCAGGGCCTCGGTCTCGCTGTCCACGGCGCTCAGGGCATCGTCGAGGATGAGGATGGCGGGGTTCTTGAGAATGGCGCGGGCGATCGCCACGCGCTGGCGCTGGCCGCCGGAGAGCGTGATGCCGCGCTCGCCGATCAGCGTGTCGTATCCTTCCTCGAAGCCGACAATCGTGTCGTGAATGCAGGCGGCGCGCGCGGCTTCGGCCACCTCCTGGTCCGGCGCGTCGCCGCGGCCCAGGCGGATGTTGTCCCGGAGCGTCTTGGAGAAAAGGAAGGGCTCCTGCATCACGGTGCCGACCTGCCGGCGCACCCATGGCCGGGGGAGGTGCGACAGCTCGGCGCCATCGAGTCGGATCGAGCCCGTCGAGTAGTCATACAGGCGCAGCAGCAGATGGATCAGCGTGGACTTGCCGGACCCCGACGGACCCAGGATGGCGAGCGTCTCTCCGGCGGCGACGTCGAAGGACACGCCGTTGAGCGCGCCGCGCCCGGCGGACGCGGGGGCGGTGGCGTGCGCAAAGTGCAGATCGCGCACCGCGATGGCGCCGGCGAGACGCGGAAGCGCAAGGCCGGCGACCGCGGGCGGGCGCGCCGCGCTTCCATCTTCGGTCTTCGGTCCTCCCTTTTCCGCCGTCGCGACGGCGGTCGCGACGTCCGCCTCGCGTCGCTGGTCGAGAATCTCGCGCAGCCGCCTGAGGGCGACGGCCGTCTTGCCCACCTCGGTGAGGATGCGGCCCATCTGTCGCACCGGCCAGAGCATCGTGCCCAGGTAGGCCAGGAAGGCGAACAACACTCCGACCGAGAGGTCGCCGGTGGTGATCCAGTGCGCCCCGATGAGCAGCGTGAGGCCGAGCTGGCTGAGCGCCGCGAGATCGGAGAGCGACCAGTACCAGGCCATGAGGCGCAGCAGCCGGAGACTGCGGTCGCGATAGGTGGCGTTGGGACCGGCGAACTTCCGGCGCTCGTAGTCCTGCCGCGCGAACGCCCGGACGACCCGGATGCCCGTCAGGTTCTCTTGGATGACGGCGGTCAGCGCGCTCTCCGCTTCGTCCACCCCCTTGAAGATGTGCTTCACCTGCCCGAAGTAGACGTAGCCGTAGATCACGAGCGGTCCGATCAGGGCGAACGACACCGCGGTCATCCGCGGACTGAGCGCCAGCATGAGCGGCAGGGCGATGGCGGCGAGCAACGCGGCGTTGGCGAGTTCCATGACCTGGACCGCCAGGAACTGCCGCAGCGTCTCCACGTCGCTCGTGCAGCGCTGCACCAGATCGCCCGTGTCGGCCTGGTCATGGTAGGCCGCCGGCAGATGATTGAGGTGGTCGTAGAGGTCGTTCTTGAGCCGCCGGGCGATGTCGTCGGAGGCGACGGCGGCATGCCGGCCCTTGAGATACGCGAAGATGCCGCCCAGCGCCGTGAGGACGACCATGGCGACCGGAGCCAGCCACAGGTGGCCGCGCAGGTTCCCCGGCCCGCCGAGCCCGGCCAGCAGCGCGCGCATCGGCCGCCCCAGATCGGCGGCCACGAGCTTGCCGGCCACCGCGTAGTCGATGGTGACGGCGCCGACCAGCGGTACCAAATAGTTGAATACCGTGGCGAGCAGCAGCGCCCCGATGGCGGCGCTGTAGCGCAGGCGTTGGCCGCGCATCAGCTGCCAGACGGTGCGGAATGACAATGGGCCGGGGGAGGCCATGGGAGGCGAAGGGCGGAAGGGAGACGGAAAAGGGAAAAGCGCAGGCGAAAAACGGAAAGGCCCGCTCGGCGAAGAGCGGGCCTGGCATCCCAAGGTGGATTCTGTTGTGGCGGCCCGCTCGGAGATCCGGCGCCGGGCCGCGGATGATGGCTTAGAGCGTCATCGGACGACCCGGGCTGCCGGAATCAAATACGCGGCAGAGATGTTGCAGTTATACGGGTTCATCATGGGGTCATGGGGTTTTGAATCTGCGGAGGTTTAAAACGGCCGGAGTTCACCCAGGCAAGGGGAAATTTGCGGCGCCCGGCCGATTCCGGGTCACAGCAGGGGCTGCAGGGCGCTCCAGACTGTTTCCGCCGTCAGGGCGTGGCCCTTGCCGTTGGGATGGATGCCATCGGGCTGGCTGAGTTCCGGCCGGCCGGCGACGCCTTCCAAAAGAAACGGGATGAGCGGCAGCTGGTTCTTCTGCGCCAGTTCCGGGAAGATGGCCGCAAAGGCGCGGGTGAAATCGGCGCCCATGTTCGGCGGCGCGGCGATGCCGGCGAGGACGATTTTCGCGGCCGGGTATTTCGTCCGGACCTGATCAACGATGGCCTGCAGATTGGCGCGGGTGGCCTCGGGCGGCAGACCGCGAAGTCCATCATTGCCGCCCAGCTCGAGTACAAAAATGTCCACGCGTTGCCGCAACACCCAGGCGACCCGGCGCAGGCCGCCGGCGCTCGTTTTCCCGCTCAGCCCGGCGTTCACCACGCGCCAGGGCAGCCCGGCATCAGTGATCTTTTTCTGAACGACCGCCGGGAAGGCCTCGGTCGACGGATCCTCCAGACCGTAGCCGGCGGTCAGACTGTCGCCGAAGAAAAGGATCGTCTTCGTTTCCGCCGCGCCTGTCGCCGCCACGAAACACACGAAAAACACGAAAGCCGGCCATGATCTA
>CAVRNM010000042.1:0-8506 GCA_963722225.1 uncultured Verrucomicrobiae bacterium | reverse complement strand
CTTGAAACCCGGCGGCGGCGTGTTCGCGAGGCGGACGAGCTCAAACAAGCTGCTGGTGAAGGTTGGGGGTTGCCAGAACGGATAATAGAACTGGGGCTTTGTTCCCTGGCGTCGCCCCCAATCCCGGACATCGCCGACGACCCCGACGATTTCCCATTTCCCATTCTTATCCATATCCAAGTGCTGTCCAAGTGGATTGGCCGAGCCAAAATAGCGTCTGGCGGCGTTTTCGCTAATAATCGCCACCGGCGGATCGCCTGGGTGCATCCCGGCGAAGCCGCGGCCCGCCAGAATTGGCACCCCCAAGGTGGGAAAGTACTCTGGAGAAACTCCATTGCCAATTAGCTGAATCTCTCCAAGTTCCGGGCGACCGACGATTCTTGCCTCTGTCGGCGGGAAAGCCATACCGGCCATTGGAAGATACCCTGAGCAGGTGACATCAACCACCATCGGAATTCTGGCGATGTCATCGCGGAACCGAGTGGAAAGGCGCAGAAAGGCTTCTGGGGAGATGTTGTCAGGGAGAAACCCGGTGACGGCGAGTTTGTTTTCGGGATCGAAACCCAGATCAACGCGTTCCAGCCGCCAGAAACTCTGCAGCGTCAGCCCCGCGCCTGCCAGCAGGGTGACCGCGAGGGCGGCCTGAGTGATGACCAAACCGTTGCGCAGGCGTTGCAACGGCCGGCTGTCACCCAGCGAGCCCGCGCCTTCCTTGAGCGAATCGCTCAATCGGGTATGCTTGATCCGCAGCGCGGGGACGAGTGCGATCAGGATGCTTGAGATCAGGCTGACTGCCGCGACCGTTGCAAGCGTCGGCAAGTTCAACGCCAAGACTTGTACGGCGTGCGCCGGTGCCTGGGGTGGCTGCCGCGCCACCAACGCCCAATATCCCCAGTGGGCGACAACGATGCCGACTAATCCAGCCAACGCGTTCAGGACAATGCTCTCGGCCAGGAGGAGCCGAATGACCTGCCACCAGCTCCCTCCCATGGCTAGACGCACGCCCAGCTCTCGGCGACGCACCACGGTGCGCGCCAGCATCAAGCTGACGGCGTTGCTGCAGGCGATAGCATACAGGAATCCCACCGCTCCAAGGAAGACCCAGTAGATATAGCTTCTGGCTGTTTGGTAATAGGCAGTCAGCGGGATGATGCGAGGTTTGATCTTATCAGGAAAGGCGGCGTCCATGCCCGGCAAAACGGGGGGATGAAACAGGTCCATTTCGGCCTGTGCCTGTGCGATCGTTATGCCCGGCTTTAACTGACCCACCACCTGCACCACTTGGATCGACCAGTTGGGAGTAGGCGAAGGCTCATCGGGCAGGTAGACGTCCGCCGGGCCGAATTGATTCGATGGAGAGAATTGCATGGACAGAACCCCAACTACCCGACGGTTTCTGCCTCCGAGGAAAATATCCCGGCCGACGATGCCTGGGTCTCCGCCGAATCGCTTCTGCCAGATGGGCCAGCTTAAAAGGACGACGTCTCCGCTGTTGCCCCGGTATTCCTCAGGCAGGAAAAGGCGGCCATGCTCGGCCATCGCACCGAACAACGTAAGGTAGTCTCTGGTCGCCCACCCGATGTAGGCAGAGGCTGGATCGCCATGGACCACGAGATTCATCTGATCGAACCTGGATGCGCCGAGGGCCGCGAACGAGGTTGCGGCGTCGCGAATGAAGGCGAACCGATAGGAAAAATAGAAGAACGGATAGGGAGCCTCGACTTGACTCCCGGGGGCTTCCGAACAGGTCACAACCACCATGCGCTCCGGTTGTTCGTAGGGGATCCTCGGAAACACTATGGGTCGGGCGTAACTGACGATCGCGGTCGTCGCGCCGATGCCAATCGCCAGTGTGGCAACAACCGCGAGCGTGAAGCCGGGGGATTTCGCGAGGGAGCGCACCCCGAAGCGGAAATCCTTGAGCAGCGCCTCCAGCCACACCCACCCGCGCCGGTCGCGGACGGTTTCCTTGATGCCGTCGAGGTGGCCGAACTGCCGCCGGGCGGCGTAGTGGGCCTCCTGCGACGACAGGCCCGCCGCGCGGTAGGCCGCCTCCTGCAGCTCGAGGTGCGCCTGCAGCTCCGCAGCCATGTCGTGCTCAAGGCGCGTTCGGCGGAACAAGGCTGTGAGCCGGGAAGCTGCTTGGCGGATCCAGGTCATGGATGGAAATTCTTTTGGAACCACAGAGGCACCGAGGGCACGGAAGAGCAGCTGAATTGCGTGGATTGTTCTCTGTGCGCTCCGTGCCTTTGTGGTGAATCAGTTCACTCCGCGCGGAGCGCCTCAATTGGGTTGATCTTTGCGGCGCGCCGGGCGGGCAACCAGCAGGCGAGCGCGGTCGCGGCGCCCAGGGTGGCAAAGCCGCCCAGAAAATACGCGGGGTTAAGCAGACTGACATCGGAAAAGACCGAGCGGAGCAGGAAGGCGATGGCGATCGAGATGAGCATTCCTGTGGCCCCGCCGCCGACCACCCAGGGCGTCGCTTGTTTCAACACGAGCCGGACAATGTCAGGCCGGGATGCGCCGAGGGCGAGGCGCACGCCGATCTCGCGGGTGCGCTGCCGGGTCTGAAAGGCGAGGGTGCCATAAATGCCGACGGTGGCCATGAGAAGCGTGGCCGCCATGAAGAATTGGGTGAGAACCAAAAGCGTCCGCCGGTTGCGCGCCGCCTCGCTGACAACTTCCGCCATCGTCATGGGCTCGGCGAGCGCGAGGTCCGGGTCGAGAGCCGCCAGTTCGTGGCGCAATGCCGGCACCATGCGCCGGGCATCGAAGGCTGATCGCACGATGAGATACCCCGTGCTTTGGGGACTCCAGGCGTAGGGAAAATAGACCTCGGGCAGTGCGGGGCGGACCGCCCACTGGCGGACATTGTCGACGACGCCCACGATGTGCGCGGTAAACCAGGGCTGGGGAGTGTTCCCTCGAATGTGCTGGCCGAGGGGATCCTGGTTCGGCCAATAGTGGTCGGCCAAGGCGCGATTGACCACGACGCCGAGGGTTTCATTGCGGGCGTCCGCGTCCTCGAACGTGCGACCCCGGAGCTGGCGGATTCCCATCGCCGAAAAATAGCCGGGAAGAGCATAGGACATCTCGATCGTCGGCCGGCCGATCTTCGGGTCGAACGTCTCGCCGTCCGCGAGGATTTCCGTGTTCATTCCGCCGCGCAGCGGGAGTTTGGTGGTCATGCCGGCGGCGGTGACTCCGGGCAGCGTTTGTACCCTTTGGACCAGGCGCTGCCAGAATGTCGAGCGCGCATCGCCGGCTGCATACGTCTCCCCTTGGGCGGTAATGCCGGCGGAGAGGACGAATTCGGAAGCGAAGCGCTCGTTGCTGGCGAGCGCGGCGCGATAGCTCGCCAACAGCAGGAAGGTGAGATTGATAAGAAGCAGCGCGATGGCCACCTGTGTCGAAACGAGGTGCCGCAGGAAACGGTGACGGGTGCGGGCGCCGGCCTGCGTGAGGCCCCCCTGCTTGATCGTATCCACAACTTGGATCTTGGCGGCGGTCCACGCCGGCGGCAGGCCGGCGGCGAGGGAGGCGAAGAGCGCCAGCAGGAGGGAGTAACCGATGATAGCGGGGTCAAGCTGAACGGCGCCGCCATGATTGCCCGTCGGAGGGAACAGCACCGCGAGCAGGCCGAAGCTGTTCCACGCGAGCAGGAGGCTCGCCGCGCCGCCGAGCAGCGAAACGACCAGGCTTTCGGCCAGGGCCAGGCGGACGAGCCGCCAACGGGTGGCCCCGAGGGCGAGCCGGACGCCGTATTCGGTCTGGCGGCCCGCGCCGCGGGCCAGAAACATGATCGCGAGGTTGGCGCACGCCACGATCAGCGCCAGCCACACGGCGGCTGCGACGGGTCCGTAGCCGAACGCCTCCCGCAGGGCCAGTTCCATGGGCAGCGGGCGGGCATAGAACCATTTGCCGAAATTTGTGTCCGGGAAAGCGGCGGCGAGGCGGCGGGCGACGAGCCTGAGTTCGGCGTTGGCGGCCTCAACAGTCACACCGTCCTTGAGGCGCCCAACGGCCTGCAACCAATTGTCGTCGCGCGACCGTCCGAGCGGCGTCAATTGGAGCGGCACCCAGAGTTCGATCGCCTGCGATCCGGTGTGCGGAGAGTAGAATTCGAATTCCGCAGGCATGACGCCCACGACCGTGTAATTCTGGGCGTTGAGACGGATGGAGCGGCCGACCAGGCCGGGATTCGCGCCGAAGTGCCGGGTCCAGCAGGCATGGCTCAGGATCGCCACCAGCGGGGCGCCCGGCTGTTCGTCGCTGTCGGCGAACCAGCGCCCGAGCCCAGGCTGCACGCCGAGGGCGCGAAGAACGCCCGTCGTGCACGCCACCCCAAGAAGCAGCTCCGGATTCTCCCCACCGAGATTGAAGCGTTCGGTGCGGTAGGCGCCGCTTTCGGCGAGCGAGGCGCATTGGTGGTGGACATCGAGGAAGTCGGGCGCGGACCAGGGGTTCGCCTCGAGCGTGCTTTCATGGGCGCGCCAGAGTTGCACCACCCGGCCGGAGTCGGGGTAGGGAAACGGCGCCAGCGCATGCGCCTTGAACAGGCTGAAGAGCGCGGAGTTGGCGCCGATGCCAAGCGCCAGCAGGCTGACGGCTACGGCCGTAAAACCGGGTGACTTGCGCAGGGTGCGACAGGCTAGCAAAAGATCTTTCGAGAGCGCCTCCAGCCACACCCAGCACCGCTGGTCGCGGACCGTTTCCTTGATGCCGTCGAGGTGGCCGAACTGCCGCCGGGCGGCGTAGTGGGCTTCCTGCGACGAAAGGCCCGCGGCGCGGTGGGCCGCCTCCTGCATTTCGACGTGCGCCTGCATCTCCGCAGCCATGTCGGTCTCGAGCTGGCTTCTCGACAGGAGCGATCGAAGTTTCGGGCAGATTCTCATGGGGAGAACTCTATTTGAACAAGAGGCAACGAAGGGAACGGAGAGGGGATGGACGATGGACCTGCCGCCTTCCCGGCCTTCTTTGGGATTTGGAATTTGGCGTTTGGGATTTACGGGAAGAAGGCGATCGCCTCCCAGCAGGCTCCTACAGCGGAGGCGGGGTTTCCTTGAAACTTGGTACTTGTTACTTGGAACCTGGCATTTGGAATTTGGCGTTTCCGCGCAGCGGCTACTCCGCCCGCAGCGTTTCCACGGGATTCACATTCATCGCCCTTTTTGCCGGCAACCAGGTGGCAAGCAGGGCTACGCCGAACACGACCCCGGCGCCAAGCGTGACTCCAGGGATGTCGAACGGGCCCGCATCCTGCAACACGCGGCGCAGGACGTTGGAGAACAGCCAGGCGCCCGCCGAACCGACGACCAAGCCCACGGCTACCCACACGACCCCTTGCTTGAACACCAATTGCGCGATGTCCCGCGGCGCGGCTCCCAACGCCAGCCTCACGCCGATGTCGCGACGGCGCCGGGCGAAATGGAACGACAGCGTCCCGTAGAGCCCGAGGGCCGCCAGCCCGATGATGGCGACGGTGAGCACGTCCAGCACGGAGGTGAGGACGGCGAGGACACGTCCCTGACTTTGAAACACGGCGCCGAGCGTGCGCACATTGGCCAGCGCCAGATCGCCGTCGATCCGGGCCAGTTCCCGCCGGATCGCCTCGACCGGGGCGGGCCCGCCCGCCGCCATGCGCACGAGGAGAAACGACTCGGGAATCGCGGCGTCGTTGAATGGAAAGTACATCTCGGGCTGGACGGGCCGCTCGGCGTTTTGCCGCACGTCCTCAATCACGCCCACCACTTCACGCGACCAGCCCTGGCCCGATTGGGCCGGGCGGATGTGTCGGCCGAGGGGATCCTGCCCCGGCCAATAGCGGCGCGCCATCGCGCGGTTGATCACCACCACCTTGTCCCGATGGGTTTCGTCCGCCGGGGTGAACCCACGCCCTTGGAGCAGCCGCGCCCCGATCGCGGGAAAGAACCCCGGTGACACGAACGCCTGCGCGATCCAGGGATACGATTTGCCGGAGTTGTAGGTCTCGTCGTCGATCAGCACGGTCGACGCATTTCCTCCGTCCAGCGGCAGTTCGGACGCCACGGCCGCTTCGCGCACGCCGGGCAGCCCCGCACAGCGTTCGAGATAGCGATTCCAGAACGCCTTTCGGGCATCTTCGCTCTGGTACGTGGGCCCCGTAACGGCGACGCCGGCGGTCAGGGTGTCTTCGGCCGCCAGCGCCTGGGCGCTTCCGAGCAGTCCGCGATAACTGCGGGAGAACTGCAGGGCCATCGAAAGCAGCAGCAGGGCAACGGCGATCTCGCCAATCACGAGGCTGCGCAGTTTGCGCTGCGTTTTGCGGTCCGGTCCGGAACTCGCGCCACCGTTCTTGATGCTGCCGACGACGTCGGTTTTGGAGGCGAGCAGAGCCGGCGCGAATCCGGCCATCTGCATGCTGATCAGGGTCAGCACCGCGATGCTGCCCAGCAGCGGCGCATCGACATGGAGTCCCGCGCGCGGCATCACCTCGACCGGGAGAATGCCGGTGAGCACGAATTGTCCCCACAGGGTCAGCAGGAAACCACCCGCGGCCGCCATCAGGCTCAGCAACAGGCTCTCCATCAGGACGAGCCGGAGGATGTGTCCGCGGCGGGCCCCCAACGCCAACCGTACCGCTATTTCCTGCTGGCGGCCAATGCCCCGGGCGAGCATCAGGCCTGCAACATTCTGGGCGGCCAGCACGAGCAGCGTCCAGCCCGCGGCCACCAAAGCCGAAACCCGCAACGCCGCGATCCCGCCAAGTTCGACGGCGAGCGGAACTGACCAGAACGTCCGGTGCTGATCCGCATTGGGGTCGGCAGCCGCGATGTGCCGGGCGATCGCTTTCAATTCCTCCGAGACCTGGCCAGTGGTGACTCCGGGCTTCCACCGGGCGATCGCGCCGAGCCAGTATCCACTCCAATCGGTCGCGCCGCGGCGCAGCGAGAGCAGACTCCACAGGCCGACCGTCCGGGTGCCCTTCCAAAGTGACAGCACCGTGAACCCCTCGGGCATGACTCCGACGATAGTGTGGTCGCGTCCATCGAGTCGGACCGTCCGACCGATGACCGCGGGATCGGAGTTGAAGCGCTGTTGCCAGAGCCCGTAGCTCAGGATCACTGCTGCGGTATGGTCGCCTGCCTCATCCTCCGGCCGGAACCACCGGCCGTGCAGCGGCGGCACGCCCAGGGTGCGGAACAGGCCGGCGGTGCACAGGGCGCCCTCGACCGCCTCCGCGCGATCGCCGCCGAGGTTGAAACGGCGGACACTGAATGCGCCGATATCGGCGAGGCTTTTCGCGCGCTCCTGCAAATCGAGCACGTCCGACGAGGTCAGCGGCGTGTAGTCGAGCACGGCGGCGATCTCCTTCCTCCAGACCGAGGCCAACCGGCCGGGCTCCGGATACGGCAGCGGGTCGCACAGCATGCCGTTGATCACGCTGAAGAACGACGCAGTGGCCCCGATGCCGATGGCCAGCGTCACCACGGCCACCACCGAAAAACCGCGATTCTTCCGCAGGGTGCGGGCGGCCAGCAAAAAGTCCTTTTCGAGCTGCTCCAGCCACACCCAGCCGCGCTGGTCGCGGACGGTTTCCTTGATGCCGTCGAGGTGGCCGAACTGCCGCCGGGCGGCGTAGTGGGCTTCCTGCGACGACAGGCCCGCGGCGCGGTGGGCCGCCTCCTGCATTTCGACGTGCGCCTGCATCTCCGCAGCCATGTCACGCTCGAGGCGCGCTCGGCGGAACAAGGCTGTGAGCCGGGAAGCTGCTTGGCGGATCCAGGTCATGGATGGAAATCCCATTGGAACCACAGAGGCACAGAGGGCACGGAGGAACGGTCTGTCTTCATGGATCGTACTCTGTGAGCTCTGTGTCTCGGTGGTTTCAAAGCTTAAGGCACTGAGCGGGGATCGCTCGCAAGCGAGCTTCCTACAATTCGCCTAGGGACGGCATCAGGTGGTCTTCAGCACTCGGTTGATCGCCGCCGCAAGCTTCGCCCAGCTGGCGGTCTCGGATTCGAGCTGGCGGCGGCCGCTCGCCGTCAGGGAGTAGAACTTCGCCTTGCGGTTGTTGTCCGAAACGCCCCATTCGGATTTGATCCATCCCTGATCCTCCAGTCGGTAGAGGGCAGGGTAGAGCGAGCCCTGTTCCACCTGCAGCACCTCGTCCGACATCTGCCGGATGCGGACGGAAATGCCAAATCCGTGCATTGGCTCGAGCTGGAGCGACTTCAGGATGAGCATGTCCAGCGTGCCCTGCAACAGGTCGGTCTTGTCTTTGTTCATGGGTCTCCTAGATTGCCTACAGGAGAGAGTGTGGGGCCTTCTCCTGTAGAACGTCAAGGAGAGAGCTGTGCTCCGCCGAGGAGAGAAATGGCACTAATTCTGCGGGTGGGGATTTCTTCTTAGGGGGCTATCCGAAAACCCGCGAATGAACGTAGGGGCGCAGGCTGGCTGCGCCCATCTTCGAGGGCGCGACAAGATCGCGCCCCTACGGTTCCTTCCAGACTTTTCGGAGAGCCCC